>NZ_JBLUXC010000016.1:0-80360 GCF_048276795.1 Aeromonas sp. PS2Canimalfood6 | reverse complement strand
TTAGCCTGTGGAGGCGTGGTGCAATCAGGCCGCCCGATGAAGCAGGAACCCGGTACTGCGCGAGCAGCTATCACCCAGTAATGGGAATCCCCCTCCTGTGACGCGAAGCGCTAAGGTGGGGAGGATGTCAAGACGATAGGCAAAAAACTTACCGCCGGCTTTGCCGTACTCGGCCTGATGATGGCCTTTATCGGCGGCTTCTCGCTGTTTGAATTCAGCAAGATGAACCGCGCCGCCATCGGCTTTACCGACAGTATCCTGCCCGCCGTCGTGCGCACCAGCACCCTCGGCGAGACCATCAATGCCCTGCGCCGCTACGAACTGGATGTCTTCCTGGTGGCGGACGATGCCCAGCAGAGGGCCCGCTATCGCAACGAGAGCGAGAAGAGCCTGCAAGAGGCTGCGCGCCAGATAGTGGCCCACGATGGCACCATCTGGGCGGAGGATCGGGAGGAGCGCCGCGCCTTTGACATCGTCAAGGCGGACTGGGAGCGATATGTCGCCCTGCACCAGCGCATCCGGCAGATGCAGGACTCGGGACAGATGGCCGAAGCCCAGCACCTCTTCATGGGGGAGGGGGTTACCCTCTATACCAATCTGACCAAGTCGGTGGGTGAGCTTATCCGCATCAACCACGGCTACTCCGTGGGCTCCCGTGCCGAGGTGGTGGACGCCTTTGACAGCGCCAAACTGAGCGTGACCCTGGCCCTGGTGATCGGCCTGGCCCTGGTTGTCGCCCTCTCGGTGGTGCTGACCCGCCAGATCCGCGACCCGCTCATCATGCTGGCCCGTCAGGCCCAGCGCATCGCGAGCGGGGATCTCGGTCGGGGCGAGCTGCAGGAGTGGGTCCGCGGCAACCGCTTCAACCGCGACGAGCTGGGTCAGCTGGGGTCGGCCATCGACCGGATGCAGGGGGCACTGGCAGAGCTGGTGAGTGAAATCTCCGGCTCGGTGAGCCAGCTCAGCAGCGCGGTAGAGGAGGTGAGCGCCATCTCCGAGCAGTCCGCCAAAGGCATGGCAAGCCAGCAGGGAGAGGTCTCTCAGGTCGCCACCGCCATGAACGAGATGCAGTCCACCGTCAATGAGGTGGCTCGCAACACCACGGACGCCATGGGGGCGGCCAAGCAGGCTTCCCGCACCTCCACCCAGGGCAACCAGGTAGTGCGCAGCGCCATCGGCAGCATAGAGCAGGTCTCCCGCCAGATAGAGCAGGCCGGGAGCGTGGTGCAGCAACTGGAGACCGACAGCGCCAGCATCAGCATGGTGCTGGACGTGATTCGCGGCATCGCCGAGCAGACCAACCTGCTGGCCCTCAACGCGGCCATCGAAGCGGCCCGGGCTGGCGAGCAGGGCCGTGGCTTTGCGGTGGTGGCGGACGAGGTGCGCAGTCTGGCCCAGCGCACCCAGGCGTCCACCGCCGAGATCAGCAAGATGATCGAGGTGTTGCAGGAGCGCACCGCCGAGGCGGGCAGCGCCATGCAGCTGAGCCGTCAGCAGATGCAGGAGAGCGTGGAGCTGGCGCGGGAAGCGGGGAGCAGCATCGACAGCATCAATGGCGCCGTCACCCAGATAACCGACATGAACACCCTGATCGCCACCGCCACCGAGCAGCAGAACGCGGTCACCGAGGAGCTCAATCGCAGCATCGTCAAGATCCACACCGCTGCCGACGAGAATGCCCAGGGGGCGCAGCAGACCGCCCAGGCCTGTGTCGAGCTGAGCAGGCTGGCCAATACCCTGCACCATATGACCCAGCGTTTCACCCTCTGAGTCTTGCTGCCACCCGGCACAGCGCAGAAGGCCCCGCCAATCGGCGGGGCCTTGTTGTTTCTGGCTGGACCTGGGCGCCGTCAGCTCAGGCCGACAATGTCGCCGTCATCGTTGATGTCGATATGGTGTTCAGGGACGGCAGACTGCCAGCCTGTACGTCAGCTCAGGCCGACAATGTCGCCGTCATCGTTGATGTCGATATGGTGTTCAGGGACGGCAGGCTGCCAGCCTGCGCGTCAGCTCAGGCCGACAATCTCCCCGTCATCGTCGATGTCGATATGGCGATAGGCCGGCAGACTGCCCAGGCCCGGCATGGTCATGATGGGGCCTGCCAGGGCATAGACGAAGCCTGCCCCCGCGCAGAGTTTCACCTCCTCGATGGGGACCTCGAAGTCCGTCGGCACGCCCTTCCTGGCCGGGTCATGGCTGATGGAGAGCGGCGTCTTGGCCATGCAGACGGGCAGGTGATCCTGGCCCTCTGCCGAGAGTCTGGCCAGTTGCTGGCGCGCCTTGTCCGAGAGGGTGACGCCCCGGCCACCATAGCCGCACTCCACCAGGGTGGCGAGCTTGGCGGCAAGGCTCATCTCATCGGGGTAGAGCAGCCTGACCTCACTGGGCTGCTTGCAGGCCGCCACCACGGCGTGAGCCAGATCCGCCGCGCCCGCGCCACCGTCAGTGAAGGCCCGGGAGAGGGCGACCCCACAGGCACCGGCCTGGCGCGCCGCCGCCTCCAGCAGGGCCAGCTCGGCGTCGCTGTCGGTGGGGAAGCGGTTGATGGCGACCACCACGGGCACCCCGTAACGGCGGGCGTTGTGAATATGCCAGGCGAGGTTGGCGCACCCCGCTGTCAGGGTGGGCAGATCTTCCCCTTGCAGGCTGGCCGGCAGCGGCTGGCCCGGCCGGATGTCGAGCAGGCCGCTGTTGGCCTTGAGGCCGCGCACCGTGGCCACCAGCACCACGCAGGCGGGGGTGAGGCCGGACTGGCGATACTTGATGTTGAAGAACTTCTCCAGCCCCATGTCGGAGCCAAAACCCGCCTCGGTCACCACATAGTCGGCAAGACCCAGCGCCATGCGATCGGCGATGACGGAGGAGTTGCCGTGGGCGATGTTGGCAAAGGGGCCGGCGTGGACCAGCACAGGGGTCTGCTCCGTGGTCTGCATCAGGGTGGGCTTGAGGGCGTCTTTGAGCAGCACCGTCATGGCCCCCGCCACTTCCAGCTGCTCGGCGGTGATGGGCTTGCCGCGCAGGTCGAGGGCGAGCTGGATGCGGCCGATACGCGCGCGCAAGTCCTTGAGATCCCTGGCCAGGGCCAGAATGGCCATCAGCTCGGAGGCGGCGGTGATGACGAAGCGATCGGGGCGCTCGACTCCATCGGCAGCGCCGCCCTGGCCGAGGGTGAGGTGGCGAAGCGCCCGGTCGTTCATGTCCAGGGTGCGGGGCCAGAGGATGTTGGCCGGGTCGATATCGAGCCGCGCCAGGCCGGTTCTGGCGCTGAACTGGTCACCGAGTTTGCGTTCATGGAACAGGCGGGCATCGAGGGCGGCAGAGGCCAGGTTGTGGGCGGCGGTGAGGGCGTGAAAATCCCCGGTGAGGTGCAGGTTCATCTCCTCCATCGGCACCACCTGGGCCATGCCGCCCCCGGCGGCGCCCCCCTTGACCCCGAAGACGGGGCCGAGGCTCGGTTGGCGAATGGTGGCGATGCTGGGCTGGCCGATGTGGTTGAGCCCCATGGAGAGGCCGATCGTGGTGACCGTCTTGCCCTCCCCAAGGGGGGTGGGCGTGATGGCGCTCACCAGCACCAGCTTGCCGGGCTCGCGGGCGGGGGCGTGATGGAGCAGCGCGAGGTCGAGTTTGCCCTTGTAATGGCCGTGGGGGTGGAGATGGGCGGCCGCTATGCCGAGCTGTGCTGCCACCTCGGCGATGGGCAGGCGGGGGGACTGGCGGGAGATCTCGATATCGCTTAGCATCAGCACCTCGTTGGCATGTCAGGTCAAATATGCGGCGAAGTCTAGAGGAATCAACAGGGTAATCCAATGAGCAATACTATTTTATCCGGCAGTCGTGAGCCCCATCAAAGCCCCATCCTGCTGGATCTCAACGCCCTCTATCACCCGCCCAAACGGCCCCTCACCGCCCTTGGCATCGTCAGCGCCTTCATTCCGCTTTTTGGTTACGGCTGGCAGGCGATGACCCAGGATCCCGAGACCCACTTTCGCCACGAGCTCGGCAAGCGCATCAACAAGCACAAGAGCGACGAGGCGAACCTCGCCCTGATGATGCAGTTGGCGGCTATGCTGGATTGCCACTGCCTGCACGTCACCCTGCCCTATGCGCTGGGGGAGGCCGAGCTCGCCGCCTTGCGCCAGCGTCTGCCACGCTGGCAGATGAGCCAGCAGGATCACCTGCTGGTGGCCGAGCTGATGCCCACCCCCTGAGCCCGGGCTCAGGTCTCCCTGTCCCAGTAGTGGGGCGCCAGATAGCGCTCCTGCACGAATTCGATGAAGCAGCGCACCTTGGCCGACACGAAACGGCGGTGCGGATAGAGGGCATAGAGCCCCACCTGTCCCTTCTCCCACTCCAGCAACAAGGGGACCAGCGCCCCCGAGCGCAGCGCATCCCCCACGATGAAGGTGGGCTGCAAGATGATGCCCTGGTGGTCGCAGGCGGCCCGGGTCAGGGCCACCCCGTTGTTGGCGCGAAGTGGCCCCTGGGGACGGATGCTGTGCTCCTCCCCATCCCGTTTGAAGACCCAGTCCGGCTGGGTCAGGGTGTAGATGAGGCAGTCGTGCTGCTTGAGATCCTCCGGGGTCTTCGGCCTGCCCCGGCGGGCCAGGTAGTCGGGGCTGGCGCACACCACCATCTTCATCATGGCGAGCGGCTTGGCCACCAGGGAGGAGTCCGGCAGGTTGCCGATGCGCAGGGCCAGATCGAACCCCTCCTCCACCAGGGCCACCCGCCGGTCGCTGTACTCAATCTCGAGCTTCAAGTCCGGGTAGCGCTCGCGAAACAGCGGCAGGGCGGGGGAGAGGTGCAGGTAGCCGAAATCCATGGGCACCGAGAGCTTGAGGGTGCCCTGGGGCTGCTGGTTGTTGTGGGTGAGCTGGCTGTGGGTCTCTTCCAGCTCCGCCAGCAGGGCCAGGGAGCGCTGGTAGTAGAACTGGCCCGCCTCGGTGGGATTGACCTGGCGGGTGGTGCGCGACAGCAGCCGGGTGGAGAGGGACTCCTCGAGCTGCTGCATCAGCTTGGAGGTCATGGCGACCGAGATCCCGAGCTGATGGGCGGCCTTGGTGAAGCTCTGGCACTCCACCACCTTGATGAAGGTGCGCATGGCGGCTATCTGATCCATATTCCACTCTCGGTTGATAATTATTTTAATAAATCGATGATTATCTATTCTCGATAGGAGGTTAGCATTTTGGACACCGTTGTGAACCCCCAATGAAGGAACGATCGGAATGAAAATGACCAAGGCCCTGCTGGCCTCCTGCCTGTTTATGGCGGCTCCCCTGATGGCTGCCGATTACGATGTCGATGCAGCGCACACCACAGTCCAGTTCAAGGTGGGCCACCTCGGCTTCTCCGAACTGGTCGGCCGGTTCAACACCTTCAGTGGCACCTTCAGCATGGACGACGCCAACCCGGCGGCGGCCAAGGCGAACTTCGAAATCGATGCCGCCAGCGTGGATTCCAACCACGAGGCCCGCGACAAGCACCTGCGCAGCCCCGACTTCCTGGACGTGAAGCAGTACCCCAAGATGACCTTCGTCAGCACCGGCTATGAAGGCACCAAGGACAAAGGCGTACTCAAGGGCACCCTGACCCTGCACGGCGTGTCCAAGGACGTGGCCTTCGACCTGGTCCACATCGGGGAAGGCAAGGATCCCTGGGGCGGCTACCGCAGCGGCTTCAACGCCACCACCACCATCAAGCGCAGCGAGTTCGGCGTGAACTACATGGTGCCGAACATCCCTGACGAGATGACCATCAACCTGTTCGTTGAAGGCGTGCGCAAGTAATGGGCGCAGCACTCCTGCTTCAAACCCTGGCGGCTCCTTTTGGGGCCGCTTTGCTGTCGTGGCGCTGGCCGCGGCTGGGCTATCTGTGGGGCGCCCTGGGGATCTGGCTGGTGGGTTGCCTGCTGGGCGGTGCCTATGGCCTGCCGGTCAAGGCGTGGCAGTGGCTGCCGCTGACCCTGCTGGTGCCCGCCCTGACCCAGGGGACCAACAAGGGGATCGCCCTCGCGCTGTTCGGGGGGCTGGGCGCCCTGGTGTGGTGGCAGGGGCTGGCCTCCGTGCTGGCGAGCGAGCCCGGGATCTGGCTGGCCCTGTTGCCCGCCATCCTCTGGTCTGGCTGGATGAGCTGGCGCGGTGACAGCGAGGAGGGGCTCGGCTTCGCCCTGGCCTTCATCTGGCTGGCGCTGGTCATCGGCATCGATGGCAGCCTGCTCATCGCCCAGCTGACGGGGGCCCTGGCCGCATTTGCCGGATTCCGTGCCCTGCTCGGCGCCTTTGCAGGGGTCAAGGTGACCCCGGCTGCCCTGGGGCTTTCACTCGCCTTCGTGCAGATGCTCGCCTGGCAGTACGTGGAAGTGCCCCTGCTGGTGCTGCTGCCGGTCTGGCTGTTGCCGCTGCTGGAACGTGCCCTGCACGGGCGCCCGGGACTCTCTCGCTGGGGGGTCTTGATCCTGGTGGCGGCCGTTGGTGCCGGAGTGAGTCTGTGGTGGGTATGGCCAGAGGCGTCACTTTACTGATTTCTGCATGAAAAACAGGCTATTACCTTAGAAATTGATGGGCTTGTCAAAGTCTGGACAGATAAAGATTGAGACCCATGGTGCTTTCGGATAAAAAGGATTTTCAATTATCTGGATACACACAGAACCCGGCTATGCCGGGTTCTGTTTGCCTGCTTTCCCGCGGCACGCTAAGGAGGCCACAGTTGCACAGTCAGGGATCTGAGCATCTGTTTTTTCGCCATTTCACCGAACAGGGATGTCTTGGGGATCTCTGCATCCTGCTGGTGACCCACCTGCTTCCCGACAGACCCGACTTCATCCAGGTGCTCGATCGGGTGGGCCGGGTCGGTGCCATCCTGCCCAAACCCAAGTCCGTGCACGGGCCGACGCTGGCCTGGGCCCAGCAGCACTACCCCGTGCTGCCCCTCAATCGCCACTGGACCTCGGATCCCGGTGAGGTGATCGTCCAGATTGCCCCCCTGGTGATGTCCCACGAGCGGCTCATCATCCTCGACATCGGCGGCTACTTCGCCAAGAGCCAGGCGGTACTGGCCGAGCACTTTGGCGCACGTTTCATCGGGGTGGTGGAGATGACCGAGAACGGCCATCAGCGCTACGAACAGGAGTCCCTGGCGGCCCCCGTCATCTCGGTGGCCCGCAGCCCCCTCAAGCAGGCGGAAGATATCCAGATCGGCCTGAGCGTGGTCTACTCCGCGGAGTCCCTCGCGCGTACCTTGAGGCGTACCTTCAACGTCTGCCAGGCCGCTCTGTTCGGCTATGGCAAGGTGGGGCGCAGCATCGCCCGGGAACTGCGCTGTCGCAACCTGCATCTGGAGCTGGTGGAGACGGATGCCCTGCGCCAGGTGGAGGCGCTCTCCCACGGCTTCAAGCTGGTGAACAAGGCCGAGGCCCTGGGCCGCGCCGAGCTGGTGATCTGCTCCACCGGCAACGGCTCCCTCGACATCACCGATCTGCAGGCCCTGCGCCCCGGCGCCATGCTGGCCTCGGTCACCTCCGCCGACGACGAATTCGCCTTCAGCCTCGCCCAGCTGCCCTGGCCGAGCGAGGAGGTGTGTCCCCATGTGCTGGCCCTGACCCGGCCGGACGGCAGCACCATCTTTTTGCTCAACCGGGGGGAGGCGGTCAACTTCGTCCACGGCGCCGTCATCGGCGAATATGTCTACCTGGTGCTGGCGGAGATCATCGAAGGTGTGCACCAACTGGCCCATCAGGCATCCACCCCGGGCCTTCACGAACTGCCCCAGGCCACCATGCAGCGCATCGCTCGCCACTGGTTGACCGATTTTCACGGAGTCACCCCATGACAGATACCCATTTGCCCCTCGCGAAACCGCGCATCGAAATCCGTTACTGCACCCTCTGCCGCTGGATGCTGCGAGCCGCCTGGCTCGCCCAGGAACTGCTCTCCACCTTCGACGGCGAACTGGGAGAGGTGGCCCTGGTGCCTGCCAGCAAGGGGGAGTTTCGCATCCTGGTGGACGGGGTGCTGGTGTGGGACAGGGTGGCCGACGAGGGCTTCCCCGAGGCCAAGGAGATCAAGCAGCGGGTGCGGGATGTCATCGCCCCGGAGCGGGATCTCGGCCATGCGGATCGCAAACCCGCAGCCGAGTAGGCGGCATCACCCATGATGTGAAAGAGGGAGGCGCAGGCCTCCCTCTTTCGTTGCGACGCCCGGTCAACGGTCGCCAGATGTGGCCAGCGCTTCCCCGGCGGGGAGGCCGATATAGCGGGCCCGCTTGTGGGGCTTGATGCGGCTCACGTCCACCCACACCAGGCCGTCGATGCAGTGGTTGAAGTCCGGGTCGATGCCAAAGTCCATGAACTGCACGCCCCCCGGCTCGCACAGCTCGGCGTACTGCTTGTAGAGGGTGGGAATGGCGCAGCCCAGGTTGTCGAGCCCGGCCTTGAGCACCTTGAGGTCGTCCCCGTAATCGCGCCCCTCGAACAGCGTCGGCGTGGCGGGATAGGGGCGGCGGGAAGGGGCGAGGGCAAGGGTGGGGGCGAAGTGCTGGCGATAGAAGCTCACCAGCAGATCCTTGGCCGCCGGCGGCAGGCTGCCGGAGAGGGTGACGGGCCCGAACAGGTAGCGGTATTGGGGATAGCGGGCCAGATAGGCCCCGATGCCGAACCAGAGGTAATCGAGCCCCCGCTTGCCCCAATAGGCGGGCTGGATGAAGCTGCGGCCAAGCTCGATGGCCTGTTCCAGCCGGGGCAGCAGCTTCTCTTCGAAGCCGAACAGGGTGTGGCTGTAGAGGCCATCCAGCCCCTTGCTGGCCAGCCGTTCGGCCACCGGGGCGAAACGGTAGGCGCCGATGATGTCGAGGCGGGCGGGATCCCAGAGGATGAGATGGTGATAGTCATCGTCGAAGGCATCGAGATCCCGCCGCTTGCCCGAGCCTTCCCCCACCGCCCGAAAGGCGATCTCCCGCAGGCGCCCCAGCTCACGCAGGATCACCGAGTGGCTCTGCTCGTGGCGGCGATAGAGCAGGATGCGCTGGCCGTCCGGGGTCTGGCCGAGCAGCTCGCACCCGTCGATGGCCTGTTTCAGCAGGCGGCGATCCTCCGGCAGGGCGATGGGGGCCTCGGTCTGCAACCGTCCCGCCTTGCCCCGAGCGATTCGGTAGAGGTGGCCGCGCACCAGCCGGGCCGCCGTCTTGGCCGGCAGGTCCTGAAAACTGGCGAGGGGAATGCGCGCCCCTATGGTCACCGGCAGCGTCTGCCCCTGCTGGCGAAACAGCTGGCGTACCAGCAGCAGGGCGGAGGCGGGCTTGTTGAGCCAGGAGGCGAGATAGAACCAGAGGCTGTTGCGCCCTCCCAGGTGAATGGGCACCAGGGGCGTTCGGCTGCGCTGGGCCAGCTTGATGAAGCCGGCCTGCCAGGGGCCATCCTTCACCCCCTTGGGGCCGAGGCGGGAGACCTCGCCTGCGGGGAAGATAACCAGGGCCCCGTCGGCGACGAGGTGTTCATTCATGGCGAGGATGGCCTGCCTGTTGGTCTTGCCCCCCAGGTTGTCCACCGGCAGCAGCAAAGGGCGCAGCGGCGCGAGCTGGGCCAGCACCTGGTTGGCCACTATCTTGACGTCGGGGCGGATGCGCCCGATGAGGCGCAGCAGGGCCAGTCCGTCCAGGGAGCCGATGGGGTGGTTGGCGACAAGAATGACCCGGCCGCTGGCGGGAATGTGCTCGAGCTCGGCCTCGCTCACCCGGTAGTCGAAGTGGAGCTCGGTGAGGGCCTGCTCGACGAAGTCCAGACCGCGCAGGTGGGGATGGCGCATGGCAAAGCGGGTGAAGGCCTCCTCGTGCAGCAACCAGCTCAGCCCCTGCCTCATCAGGGGACGGAGGAGGGGCTGGCTGGCGAGGTGGGGCAGGTGCTGCCCCAGCAGGGTATCGACGTCGAACATGGGCAAGGCTCCGCTGAACTTTGCCCCAGCTTGACGCCCCTGCGTGCCTTTCGTGTGTCGGTTGGGTGACGGTTTGATGACGGGGCGAACCCCGTCCTTGCCCCCTTACTCAGCCCGCCAGGCAGAGGTGAGGCGCACCAGCGCCACCAGGGTGGCGACCGCTTTTTCCATGGATTGCAGGGGGATGAACTCGTGCTTGCCGTGGAAGTTGTGGCCGCCGGTGAACAGGTTCGGGCAGGGCAGCCCCATGAAGGAGAGCCGGGCGCCGTCGGTGCCGCCGCGAATGGGTTTGATCTTGGGCACCACGTCGGCGGCCTCCATGGCGGCTTTGGCCAGCTCGACGATGTGGGGATGGGGCGCTATCTGGCTGCGCATGTTGCGGTAGTTGTCCGCTATCTCCAGGGTGATGCGCGCCCTGGGAGCGTCCAGCTGCAGGGAGGCGACCCGCTCCTTGAGCTGGGCCTTGCGGGCGGCGAAGCAGTCATCGTCGAAGTCGCGGATGAGGTAGTGCAGGGTGGTCTCCTCCACCGTACCTTCCATCCGGGCCAGGTGGAAGAAGCCCTCATACCCCTGGGTGCACTCCGGGGTCTGCTCGGCGGGCATGGCGGCATGGAAGCGGGCGGCCAGGGTCTGGCTGTTGATCATGCTGCCCTTGGCGGTGCCGGGGTGGACGTTGTTGCCTGTGATGCGCACCGTGGCGCTGGCGGCGTTGAAGTTCTCGCATTCGAGCTCGCCGAGCTCGCCGCCATCCACCGTGTAGGCCCACTTGGCCGGGAAGCGCTCCAGCGGGAAGCGGTCGGCACCGCGCCCTATCTCCTCGTCCGGGGTAAAGCCGACCCAGACATCGCCACGGGGGATCTCGGGGTGAGCCTGCAGGTATTCCACGGCGGTGAGGATCTCGGCGATGCCCGCCTTGTCGTCGGCCCCCAGCAGGGTGGTGCCGTCGGTGGTGATGAGATCCTGCCCCAGGTAGTTTTTCAGGAAGCGGTACTGGCGGATGGCCAGCACCTCGTCCCCTTTGCCAAGGCAGATATCGCCCCCCTGATAGTTCTCGACTATCTGGGGAACGACGCACTCGGCCTCGTAATCGGCGGTGTCCATGTGGGCGATGAGCCCGATGGCGGGGGCATCCGGCTGGTTGCCCGGCAGGCAGGCGGTGAGGTAGCCATGCTCGTCCAGGGTGACCTGGCTCAGCCCCATCTGCGTCATTTCGTCGCACAGGGCCCGGGCGAAGAGGCGCTGTCCCTCGCTGCTGGGGCAGGCAGGATTGGTCGCATCGGAGCGGGTATGAAAGGTGAGGTAGTGGAGAAAGCGCGAAAGCAGGGTGTTCATGGGCAAGCCTCGGGTCACGAAAGAGGAGTCATTGTGGCCAAGACGGCGGCGCCGCTTATTGCGTCAGCGCAGTTTTTGATGATTTTGTGGGAGAGAGGAGGGCCATCGAAGGGGAGGGGCGGGGATCATTGCTCGGCAGCTTGCATAAAAATTCCAAAATAAAAACTGGTTAAGCAATTGCGAAAAAGCTGAATTTCCCCTCGGCCCAGCGCTGGCAAGGGGTGACCCAAAAAGCGTGACGTGTTGGTTATTTTCATCGCCTCGCCCACGCACTCCCATCCCCCGCCATCCCAGAGCCCGCCTTGCTGGCAGCGAGATTTTGCCCCCTGATGAAAACCCGTTTTTTAACACGATTTTTTATTGTCACTGGCTGCGGTAAGTGTGTACACTCCGCGCCGATCCGAGGGCAACCCTGCGCAGGCCGTGTCCGCCAGACCCGCAGGATCATGACGCCTATAGGGCGAGGCACGCAGAAACGACAGACACTGCTGGGGAATGGTTTCTTTAATACCGGTTAGGCTCCGGTATCAGGGAGAACAACGGACTCTCATCTTTCAGCTGACCGAGTGGGCTTCGGGCTCATCATCTCCCTTGTCATGGGCGGTCACTGGCGTTGAACGGGTCGTAGTGGTTGTCGTCCATCAACACGATGCGTGCTGACGTCTTCCCTTCTCTTCCTTGAAACCCTCTCCTGTCCGTCGGGATGGCTGCCGAATGATGAACAAACGGCGTGGCTGATGCCGATTGTCATCAAAGTACCGCGGTACGCCGGCAAGGTGTTACCGCATACCGTTGAGCTTGATGTAAAGCCACCAGCCCCACATCAAGACTCGTTACTTCCCAAGATCCACCAGGCAGCCTTGGCTTGCCGCGATGTGCAATGAACAGGATGTGGCGGAGCATGCTCCGTTGCGGGTCCAACGTCAGCAGGCCGCTCTGGCTTGCCGCATTTTGCAATCAATGGTCTGGATGTGATTGAGGGTAACGAAGGCGGCCCACGGCCGCTCATTTGCGAGGCATAGCCCATGACTAACTGGTCCAGCAAGGACTCCTTGAAGGTCTACAACGTTCCCTACTGGGGTGCGGGTTTTTTCAATATCAATGACGCCGGTCATGTGACCGTCTCTCCCGACAAGTCTCGCCCCGAGGCTCAGATCGTGCTGTCCGAGGCCATCGAGCAACTGCGCCAGTCCGGGCTGACCACGCCGGTGTTGCTGCGTTTCCCCGACATCCTCAAGAGCCGGGTCGATGCGCTGTTCAACGCCTTCGGTCAGGCCATCGAAAAGTCAGGCTATGAAGGGGATTACCTGTGCGTTTACCCGATCAAGGTAAACCAGCAGCGCCGCGTCATCGAGACCATCAGTCAGTCCTACAGCGACAAGCCGAGGCTTGGGCTGGAAGCGGGCTCCAAGCCCGAGTTGCTGGCCGTGCTGTCCCATCATCATGAGCAAGGGTCCGTGATCGTCTGCAACGGTTACAAGGACCGCGAATACATCCGCCACGCCCTCCTGGGCAACCTGATGGGCCACAAGGTCTACATCGTGGTGGAGAAGCCCTCCGAGCTGGAAATGGTGCTCGACGAGTCAGCTCGTCTCAACATCAAGCCCAACATCGGGGTGCGCGCCCGTCTGGCGTCCACCGGCTCCGGCATGTGGGAATCGAGCGGCGGTTCCATGTCCAAGTTCGGTCTCTCCGCCTCCCAGATCCTGGCGCTGGTGGAGCGTCTGCGCAGCCTCGGCAAGCTGGACTGCCTGCAACTGCTGCACTTCCACCTGGGCTCCCAGATCGCCAACATCCGCGACATCCAGGGCGGCATCCGCGAGTGCGGCCGCTTCTACGCCGAGCTGTGCCGTCTTGGCGCCAAGGTCGAGGTGGTGGACGTGGGCGGCGGCCTGGGTGTGGACTACGAGGGCACCCGTTCCCAGAGCCACTGCTCCGCGAACTACAGCCTCTCCGAGTACGCCAACAACGTGGTCTGGGGCATCGGCGATGTGTGCCGCGAGTTCGACCTGCCGCACCCGACCATCATCAGCGAGTCCGGCCGTGCCCTGACTGCACACCACGCCGTGCTGGTCACCAACATCATTGGTGCCGAAGGGGTGGAGGTGAACGACATCAGCGCCCCGGACGAAGACGCGCCCACCATCTTGCAGAACATGTGGAAAGGCTGGCTGGACCTGCGCGGGGAAGATCCCTCCCTGCTGGAGATCTTCCACGACTCCGTGGCGGATCTCGGTGACGTCAACGCCCAGTACACCATGGGCCTCTTGAACCTTGAGCAACGCGCCTGGGCCGAGATGCTGCACCAGAACACCTGTCTGGCGCTCAAGGAGCTGCTGAACCCAGTCAACCGCAACCACCGCGCCCTGGCCGACGAGCTCTCCGAGAAACTGGCGGACAAGTGCTTTGCCAACTTCTCCCTGTTCCAGTCCCTGCCGGATGCCTGGGGTATCGGTCAGGTGTTCCCGGTGATGCCGCTGGCCGGCCTCGAGCGTCCGCTCACCCGCCGCGGCATCCTGATGGACATCACCTGTGACTCCGACGGTCAGGTGGAGCACTACGTCGACGGTCTGGGGGTGGAAAGCACCCTGCCGATGCCGGTCTACGGTGAGCACGAAGAGTGCCATGTCGGCTTCTTCCTGGTGGGTGCCTATCAGGAGATCCTGGGGGATCTGCACAACCTGTTCGGTGACACCCACTGCGCGGAAGTGTGGCTGGATGAAGAAGGCAAGATGGACATCCGCAACGTGGTGCGTGGCGACACCGTCGACCAGCTGCTGCGTTACGTCAACATCGACCCGTCCGTGATCCGCGAGAACTACCAGCGCATCGTCTCCCACCCGGCGCTGGACGACGAGACCCGCAAGGCCCTGCTCGACGAGCTGGAGCTGGGTCTGCAAGGCTACGCCTACCTGGAAGACGAATAAGCCAGCGGCTTGTTCCCCGTCGGTCAAATGACGGACATGACAAACGGCGCCTTCGGGCGCCGTTTTTGTTGCGCTGTTGCCTGGCTGGGGCCGGTTGGCGGGCTCTGTCATCCAGGCTGGCGGCATCCCGCCCCGGCCAGATCCGGCCACTGCCCGCTTTTGCCCGCCACCTCCCTTGATCCAGGTCAAGGGGGACTTAGGTCCCTTATTTTACGGTCAAGAGTGATGTTGGTGAATGACACATAAGGATGTGCGTATGGAACTCAAGAGGGACCCGAGATGCTATACCGACGTCTGTATCGACGGTAAGTGGTATCACTACGATCACTGCAGCACTCACGTTTATATGCTGATGGGGGGCGCCGCCCCCAGCCTGCAGCTTGCCCATGAACCCGGCAGTGAAGAGGAGCTGGTGGAGATGCTCCGCCAGCACCCCCAACGCTGACTGCCTGCGGGCCATCGGGGTATCGTCCCGGCGGCCCGCCTTGTTCAGCCCGCCTTGCGGCCCAGGATCTTATTGCCCATCTCCAGCAAGGCCGTTGCCGCCGCATAGGCCTCGTCTGACTTGCCTATCTCGTCCGCCACGTAGAGAAAACCGGATCTGTACTTCTCCACCGCCTCGCGGGGAGTGGCCGCGTCGATGAAATCCTCTTCCACCTCGAATCCTTGCGTCAGCAGCGCCTCCTTCTCCGTGAGGAAGGTGGGGGAGGCCATGTCGACATAGGTATATTGCTGACGGCGGGAGGCGGGGACGCTGAAGAACTGGTATCTGGCCATGGATGTGGCTCCTCTGAACGGGTGATCTGCCATGGGGGGCGCTCGATGCGCCCGGCAAAATAAAGGAGCATTCGAGTCTTGCAGCAGACTACCTTGAGTCGTGAAGGGACGCAATCGGGCTGGTGATGACCCTGGCGACACGGGCGCTGCGCCTCACCTGCTTGTCAGGCAAGCACACCTTCCAGCACCCGTTGGGGAGTCTCGGGAGCGCAGTGGACAAGCAGTTGCTCCCCGGTCATGGGACGCCCGAGCAGGTAGCCCTGCAAGGTGTCGCAGCCCAGCTCGGTCAGCAGGTCCCGCTGCTCCGGGGTTTCCACCCCCTCTGCCACGATGCGCATCTCCAGGGCCTGACCCAGGGCGATGATGGCGGCGATGATGGTGGCATCGTCGCCCCCCCGCTCCAGGGTAGTGACAAAGCCCCGGTCAATCTTGAGCTCGTTGGCGGGGAAGCGCTTGAGGTAGAGCAGGCTGGAGTAGCCGGTGCCGAAGTCGTCGATGGAGATGCCAAGGCCGAGCTCGGCCAGACGGTTGAGGATGGCGAGGCTCTCCTCGGCCTTCTGCATGGCGGTGGATTCGGTTATCTCCAGGGTCAGGTGACGGGCCTCGAGCCGATGGCGGGCGAGGGCGCCCTGCACCTCCTCCAGCAGCCCAGGGCTGGCGAGCTGGATGGTGGAGAGATTGACCGCCACGCTCCAGTCGTGATGACCTGCCGCCCGCCAGGCGCTCATCTGGCGGCACGCCTCGTCGATGACCCAGTTGCCGATGGGGATGATGAGCCGGCTCTTCTCCGCCAGCGGCAGGAAGCTGGCCGGCGAGACGGCACCATGCTCCGGGTGCTGCCAGCGCAGCAGGGCCTCGGCGCCGACCACCTGGCCGCTGCGGGCACAGTATTTGGGCTGGTAGTGCAGGGCCAGCTCCCCCCGCTCCAGGGCATGTTGCAGCTCCTTGTGCAGCAGGAACTGCTGGTGGGCGTTGGCGTTCATGGCGCTGTCGAAGTAGTAGTAGTCGTTGCGCCCCTGCTCCTTGGCGTAATACATGGCGGCATCGGCGTTGAGGGTCAGCTCGTGCAGGCTGGTGCCATCCTGGGGATAGACGGCAATGCCGATGCTGGCGGTGATGTGCAGGCTGTGGTGCTCCCACTCATAGGGCTGGGCCAGGGTGGCCAGCAGCCGCTCGGCGAAGGCCGTGGTCTGGCTCACCTCCCCCGGCGCCAGGGCCAGCACGAACTCGTCCCCGCCAAAGCGCGAGGCGGTGTCGCTGGCTCCGAGCAGGCCGGTGATGCGCTGGGCGACCTCGGCCAGCAGCAGATCCCCGGTGTGGTGGCCGTGGGCATCGTTGATGATCTTGAAGCCGTCGAGATCGAGAAACAGCAGGGAGAAGCTGCGCTGGCTGTGCTGGCACTCCTGGATGCGCTGCTCCAGGCGGTCGGCAAACAGCAGCCGGTTCGGCAGCCGGGTCAGGCTGTCATGGAGCGCCAGCTTGAGCAGCTCGTCGTGGGCCTGGTGCAGGGAGGTGGAGAGCCTGGCGGCGTGGGCATCCAGCATGGAGAGCACGAAGGCGATGGCGAACACCGCCAGGGTCACTATGATGACCACGGTTGCCAGCCACTGGGTATTGAGACCGGTGTAGAGGGCCCCGCACAGGCTCTCTGCGGGGAACTGGGCCGCCGCCATGCCGGTGTAGTGCATGCCGATGATGGCCGCCCCCATCACCAGGGAGGCGAGGGCCTTGCTGAAGAAGGCGCGGGGCGAGCTGTTGCGCAGGCGAAACGCTATCCAGAGTGCGGCACCCGAGGCGAATACCGCGATGAGGATGGAGAGGATGAAAAGCCCAGGCAGGTAGTGGATGCCGGGCGCTATCTTCATGGCCGCCATGCCGATGTAGTGCATGGTGGCAATGCCGGCCCCCATCAGCACGGCCCCGAACAGGATCTGGTGCCAGGGGAGCTGGGGACGACTCACCAGCCAGAGCGCAAAGGCCGAGGAGCCGATGGCCGCCACCAGGGAGAGACCGGTGAGGGTCAGATCGTATCCCAGCGCGATGGGCAGGTTGAAGGCGAGCATGCCGATAAAATGCATGGACCAGATGCCGAGCCCCATGGCGAAGGCTCCCCCCGCGAGCCAGAGCACGGCGGCCCGTCCCCGGCTCTGGCTCACCCGGCTGGTCATGGTCAGCGCCGTGTAGGAGGCGAGCACCGCCACCAGGATGGAGAAGAACACCAGATCCTGGCTGTAATAACTGTCGAGCATGGGGTGGGTTGGGGTCACGTTCATTTACTCTGGGGTACATCAGGGCCTGAGCCTGGGCCGGGTCAGGGGAAATCGGGTGGCAGATTGTACACCAGGCGTCCCTGTCGTGAGCCAGAGATACGTACCAAAATGGCCCCCGGATCAGAGCAAAAACTCTGTCTTTTCTGGCATTGGCCGCCATCCTGTGACCGATAAACCGGCACATCCCCATTTTATCCCGTCTGAACAACAAGATAGGGGGGGCATGGGGCGCTTGCCACGGTGCGCCGGGCCCGTGGCGAAGGCGTGTGGTATGCGCACAAGGCGCCTGTGCGATAAAGGCGCGCAGCCGCTGTCGTCCTTTCACGATAGCCGCAGGCCAGGCGCTCAAGGAGTCAGCACAAGCCTGCATCCTCCGGGTCTTGGTTGACCCGGTACATCTGTTATCATCTTCCCCCTGTTTTCTTATCTCGTTGACTCTGCTGGAGAAACCATGTCTCGAACCCTCTATTTGCTGCGCCATGGCCAGACCCGTTACAACGCCGAATTGCGGTTGCAGGGGCGTTGCAACTCCGAGCTGACCCCCAGGGGAGAAGCCCAGGCCCTCGCCATGGGGGACCGTCTGGCCAAGCTCCTGACCGAGCCCACCGACTGGACGATCTACGCCAGCCCCCTCGGCCGGGCACGGCAGACGGCGGAGCGGGTGTGTCAGCAGCTTGGCTTGGACCAGGAGCGCATCATCTGGGACGAGCGGCTGGTGGAGCTGGGGATGGGGGAGTGGGAGGGTTGCCGGGTGCCCGAGCTGCTGGCGGCCCACCCCGAGCTGGATCTGGAGGAGCCGGACTGGTATCTGCGGGCCCCCCATGGCGAGAGCTTTGAGAGCATTCAAGGCCGGGCCCGGCAATGGCTTGAGGACGAGCACATTGCCGAGCAGGCCATCGTGGTTTCTCACGGTCTCTTTGGCGCCATGCTGCGCGGCGCCTATGTGGATCTGGACTACACCACCACCTGGCTGCAGGAGCTGCCACAGGATGCCTTCTTCAAACTCAGTGGCGGCCGCATAGAGCGGATTGCCTGCTGACCACACGAAGGCGGCCCGCCGTGGGTGGGCCTTGTTGTGATGGGTCGCTCAGCCAACTGCCAATTTGGCCGCTTCTTTCCACATAAAAGGCGGCATCGGAGTAGTGAGACGCCATTTAATGTTCATCGGTTGGCTACCGCTGTGGGAGATGTACTCCACCTCACCAAAGTTCACAAAGCCAAGGGTGCGGCCAAATTCATCTTTGCTCTGCTCACGAACGAACAGAAACACGCGCTTACCCTCTGCCCTGTGGTTTATGTAACTCAGCCCCTTGCCTCGCTCTGGGCGAGCGCTGTTTTGGCTCTGCCAATGGAACAGTGACTCATTAATGGCGTAGTCGTGATAACGGGTGGTGGGGGAGAAGTGCTGCTCCGTTTTGTTCAAGGTCACGAACAGCAACTCGATATTGTGCTCTGCGATGACATAGACCCCTTCGCGAGCCGTGGGTTGCTGCGCGAAGGTGGTTGCCCCAAAGCCAACCAGCACTTGCTCTCTGGCATAGCGAGCATGCAGTTGTAGTGGATTGCCGGGAAGATCTGGCATGGCGCTTTGTTCGTGCTGCACCCGGTTGATCAGCATGGGCAACAGATCTGCCAGCTCGGCCCTTAACTCTGGTTGATTGAGTTGTTTCAGGCTGTGCGCCAAGGAGCTAAAGCCTGCGTTGGGGCCGCTTTGTTGCCAGAAGTCGTAATGGCACATCAAGGCCATCCGCTCATCGTGCTCAGCCGTTAAGGTAAAGGCGCTTTCCACCAAGGTTTGTAAGAAGTTCAAGTAATGGAGCGCATCGCAGCCCAATAGCCGGGTTTTGATGGCCCGGGTGTAGAGGGTCGACAGCTTCTCATCGCTCATTTCAGAAACGGTATGGTTGTGGGCCTGTTTGACCAAGGCGCTCCAATTGCCGCGCTTGTAGATCTCCTCAAGGCTGATATGAGGGTAGAACTTCAGAAAATTCGCCAGTGTCAGCGGTAAATCGCAATCCTGTGAGAAACGGCGGATCAGGCCCATGAGGCGCGAGGTATTGAGAGTCGCCTTTTTGATATTGCTCAGAATTAACTCTTGGGTCTGTTTTGAGAGCTCGATGCGGCAGCCCAAGGGGGCGTGAGGGAAGCCCTGTTTGATCTCGTGGCTGATCGCCTTATTGGTTTTACCCACCAGTGCCCGGAATTTCTGGGCAAAGTCATACTCCGCACGGGCATTCCCAACAAAGTCCAATACGGTGCAGCACTCTTTATCGCTCGCCAGCCGCAGGCCACGTCCCAATTGCTGCAAGAAGATGGTGAGGCTTTCCGTTGGTCGTAAAAACAGCAAGGTATCGACTTCCGGGATATCAACCCCTTCGTTGAAGATGTCTACCACGCAGAGAATATTGATAACGCCGGTACGCAAATCTTGTTGCTTACTATGTCGCTCGTCTCGGTTATCGCTAGTGAGGATGTCAGCCTTGATGCCCTTCAATAAAAATGCCTTGCACATAAAGTCGGCATGTTCACGGCTCACACAAAATGCCAGTGCTTTGATCTTGGTAATATCGGTGACGATCTCATTGAGGCTCTGGACTATCTTCTGTACCCGCTGCTGATTGTGGGTATAGATATTGGTGAGCTCAGTGATGTCATAACGGCCATTTTTCCAAGTCACTTGGTGCAAGTCAGTATCATCATCGATACCAAAATATTGGAATGGACAGAGATGGCGACGATTGATGGCCTCGGGCAAGCGGATTTCTGCTGCGATGACACCACAAAAGTCGGCAAGAATATCACCGCCATCATAGCGCTCTGGCGTTGCGGTTAATCCCAACAGAATGTGAGGTTCAAAGGCGGCGAGTAGACCGCGATAACTGGCCGCCGCAATATGGTGAACCTCATCAATGACGATGTAATCGAAATAGTCTTGACTAAGACGTAAATTAGCCAGCTGGTTATTCAAGGATTGCACCGAGGCAAACAGCTGACGGTAGTGGGTTGGCACGGCGCCGCCGACCAAGAGTTCGCCAAAATTGGATTGCTTGAGCACTCCGCGGTACGAGGCTAATGCTTGGCGCAAGATCTCCTCTTTGTGGGCGACAAACAGAAACTTGGCATCGGGTTTGGTTTTCAAAAAACGCGCAAAATCAAAGGCGGAGATCAGAGTTTTCCCTGTACCGGTAGCCGCTACCACCAAGTTACGAAAGCGCTGGTGTAAAGCGCGCTCCATCGCCAATTGTTCAAGGATCTCCAGTTGATGGGGAAACGGCGTGATATCAAAGAAATAGGCAGGGCTATTTTTGTCCCCGTCCCCTCGGGCCTCTTGCAGGGCATGCTGTAATTTCGTGCGGCTTTCGAGCTTGCCATCGAATAGCTCAAAATCATCGGACTCCCAATAGGTTTCAAAGGTACTCAGGGATTTCTCGATAATATGAGGGATCTCTTGCGAGGTGATTTTTAGGTTCCACTCCAAGCCGCTGGTGAGGGCAGAGTGAGAGAGATTGGAGGAACCTATATAGACGGTATGAAAGCCGGTATTTCGGCAAAAGAGATAGCTCTTGGCATGCAACCGCTCGCGCTGGGTGTTATAGCTGAGTTTGACTTCGGTATTTGGGAGGCTGGCTAAAAATTCAACTGCCTTGGCGTCGGTCGCCCCCATATATGAGGTAGTAATTACTTTTAATTGGCGGCCGCTGCGAGTGAACTCTTCCAGCTCATGACGGAAAATACGGATACCTGCCCACTTGATAAATGAGACCAGCCAGCAGATGCTATCTGCCGATAATATCTCCCGTTTAATCTCTGACTCCATCGACAAACCCGCATTGCTGCCGCAGAACAGCTCACTTTGCGTTAGACCGGTCAGAGGAAAAATATCTTCGGCATATTGCTTTAAATTGGCAGAGATGGGGTTATCCAACTGGTAGAGCGCCGTCAGAATTTTTCCCTGACTGTCGATAAGGTTCTCGCCAATAAAGTCTGGGTCTTGTATGCGATCTTTTAGCCAAAGCAATAACTGGTTAGCCAGCTCAATCTGCCGTTGTAATGGGTCATCGCCAGTGACCGAGCCTACTGCATATTCCAACACACGAGTTAGGAATCGTGATAACCAGACTGCGGCCTCCGCAGACTCCAGTTGTCGTTCCCCGATGTAGAAATGCGATCGATCTAGTCTTGATGCCAACAGTTGTGTGATGAGTTGTTCATAAATACCACATTGCTGCATGGTGACTGACCTTGAATCTTGTGCATAGGGGGAGTAGGCAGGGTATCATTTTTTTTAGCTAAATCAGTAAGCTGTTATCTAATTTTGTCCATTTGAAGATCTATCTAGCCATGGGCGGCGAAGATAGAGAAGGCGAACCACAGGGAGGTGGTGATGGATCCAATTTCTTATCTTTTTTCGGCTTATCTCAATCTGGTGCAGCAACAGGTGACGGATATCTATGGCACCGAGCTAAAAACGCTGGTAGTGCCCTATGAGGGAGAGCAGGTTCCCTTCTCTTTCCAGCTCTGGCAGATAAAACAGCAAAGTGTCTGCCGTCCCTACGAGCAAGATGTGCGGCGCTTCAGTCAGTGCACGGTCAAGGCGCAGGCACTGTTTGGTAAACTGTGCGATGACCTGACACGGCAAGACGACAGCAGTTGGCAGCTTCCCAAGTACCGCACCATGTACTGCTCGGCCGCCATCGGCTATCGCCCCATGATCGCGGAGATCGCCGATGCCCAGCAGAGCCCGGGTAAGCTCGCGGAGCGGGCCTGTAATCAGGCCATTCTGGCGGCCATGGGCAGTAATGACGAAACCCTGCTGGCCCAGCGTGACAAGGCGTGTGCTGCCGTGCGTTAAGGTATTTCCCTAGTCAAAATAAGTGGTTAGCCCCCTGTGCACCATGCCACAGTTTCTATTGAGGCGGGTGGGTATGATGGTGCGGCAATCACCATGACAGGGAGCAAGCATGATAAGCCATATCGACCATCTGGTATTGACGGTCAGCGACATTGAGCGGGCGGTGGCATTTTACAGCGGCGCCTTCAAGATGGAGCCCATCACCTTCGGGGCAGGCCGCCGGGCGCTGCGTTTTGGCAACCAGAAGATCAATTTGCAGTTGCTGGGGGAGGAGGCGCGCAACCGGGCGCAGGTGGGGTCGGGGGATCTCTGCCTCATCACCCGCTGGCCCCTGGATCAGGTGATGGACCAGCTGGCGAGCCAGGGGGTCGAGATATTGGAGGGGCCGGTGAGCAAAAGCGGTGCCTGCGGCCCCATCGAATCGGTCTATTGTCTGGATCCGGATCGGAACCTCATCGAGATCAGCCGCTATCGCTGAGCCCCTGGCACCCTGCGGTTTGTGTCACTGTTCCTTGGAGCGCCCCTTGCGCAGCAGAGGGATCACGGTGAGCACCATGCCGGTGAAGAGCAGCAGATAGCCCAGGGGCAGCAGGGCAAAGGGCTCGTGCAGGAAGCCCTGGTCATCGAGGGTGGAGCCCAGCAGGTTGAAGGCCACAAAGCAGCCGAGCCCGGCCAGGATCAGCAGGGCACCTATTTTCATCGTCATCTTGTTATCCTCGTCAGCGAGATGGAACGGATGGGAGATTTTCATGCCTGGGTGAAGAGAGTGTGAAGTCGCGCCAGACGCAAAACACAACGGCAGCCCGAGGGCTGCCGTTGTGTTGAGGGGGAAGCTCCGGGCCAAGGCGCTCAGCAGACCCCTTGCGCCAGCATGGCGTCGGCCACCTTGACGAAGCCGGCGATATTGGCGCCGCTTTCGTAGTTCACATGGTCATCATCCTGACCGTAACGGACACAGGTGGCATGGATGCTGGTCATGATCCCCTTGAGGCGGGCGTCCACCTCTTCCCGGGTCCAGGAGAGGCGCTGGGCATTCTGGCTCATCTCGAGGCCCGAGGTGGCAACCCCGCCGGCGTTGGCCGCCTTGCCCGGGGCGAACAGCACCTTTGCTTCGTGGAAGAGGCGGATGGCGGCGGCGCTGGAGGGCATGTTGGCCCCCTCGGCCACCAGCTGCACGCCGTTGGCAATAAGCTGCGCCGCATCTTCGGCATCCAGCTCGTTCTGGGTGGCGCAGGGGAGGGCGACGTCGGTCGTCAGGTGCCAGGGGGTGCGGCCGCTGAAGAACTCGAGCCCGAGCTCATGGGCGTAATCGGCGACCCGCTTGCGCTGCTCGTTTTTAAGCGCCATCAGACGGGCCAGCTTCTCGGGGGTGAAGCCGTCCGGATCATAGACGGTGCCGCCGGAGTCGGAGGCGGTGATGACGCGGGCGCCGAGGGCCATCGCCTTCTCGATGGCGTATTGGGCCACGTTGCCCGAGCCCGATACCGAGACCCGCAGGCCATCGAGGGACTGGCCGCGATGGGCCAGCATGGCGTCGACAAAGTAGAGCAGGCCGTAGCCGGTGGCTTCCGGACGAATGAGGCTGCCGCCAAAGGAGAGTCCCTTGCCGGTGAAGACGCACTCGGCGCTGTTGGTGAGCTTCTTCATCATGCCCGCCATGTAGCTCACCTCGCGCCCGCCCACCCCGATGTCGCCCGCCGGCACGTCGGTGTTGGCCCCCAGGTGGCGATAGAGCTCCAGCATGAGGGCCTGGCAGAAGCGCATCACTTCTCCTTCGCTCTTGCCCTTGGGATCGAAGTCGCTGCCCCCCTTGCCGCCGCCCATGGGCAGGGTGGTGAGGGCGTTCTTGAAGGTCTGCTCGAAGGCGAGGAATTTCAGCACCGAGAGATCCACCGAGGGGTGGAAGCGCATGCCGCCCTTGAAGGGGCCGATGGCGGAGCTGTGCTGCACCCGGTAGCCGCGGTTCACCTGCACCCGGCCCTGGTCATCCACCCAGCTCACCCGAAACTGCACCAGGCGCTCGGGCTCCACCAGCCGCTCCAGCAGGCCGTGCTGCAGGTAGCGGGGGTGGCGCTCCACATAGGGCCAGATGGAGGCGACCACCTCGCTCACGGCCTGGATGAACTCCGGTTGATGGGGGTTGCGGCTGGCGACCTGGGCCAGGAAGGCCTCCTGGGAGAGGGAATGACTCATCGGTAACTCCTGTAGTGAATGATAAAAGTGGCGTCCTGCCAGAGAGGGGATCATGCCCGTCTTCAGGGTTCGCGGGGCTCAAGGGGCCCGTTGTTGCGCCCCGATGGGGTGTCATTTCCCGTCGTCGGCGGGTCAGAGCAGATAATTCGCGATGACCAAAATCTTTTTATGCATTTTTGCTGGATAAATATCAAGCGTTAGATCATCTGGCTATCTGCCGAAGGCCGCACCCTATCTTCGGCGGCGGGGGCCCGGCCCATGAAGTGAGCACCATGAAGTGAAAAGAGGTGGGGAGTGCGCGGTGCAGCCCAATCAGGGCCGCGGCGTCACCGCACGCTGGATAATGGGGGGCCTGCTGCTGCATCAGGGGCAGCACCCCCTGTGAGCCAGCGGCCAGGGTGCGACGGGGCCGGGCGCGGGCACGTGCAATGTGCTACTGTAGCGGCGTTTTTTGCCGAACATGCAGGGCGCAGGCCCTTATTTCATGGAGTTGTATGCAGACGAACCCGACCACAGCGCGGCTGATCCAGCCTGCCATTCTCAAGGCCCATCCGACCCGGGAGGTGACCCATGCTAGCCGATGAATCCATGCGCCTGAACAAATACATCAGCGAGAGCGGCATCTGCTCCCGTCGTGAGGCCGATCGTTTCATCGAGCAGGGCAACGTCTTCATCAACGGCAAGCGGGCCGGGGTGGGGGATCAGGTGTTTGCCGGGGATCTGGTCAAGGTCAACGGCCAGGTGATCGAGCCGCGGGAAGCCGACAGCCTGGTCTTCATCGCCCTCAACAAGCCGGTGGGCATCGTCAGCACCACGGAGGCGGGGGAGAAAGACAACATCGTCGACTTCGTCAACCACAGCACCCGCATCTTCCCCATAGGGCGACTCGACAAGGACTCCCAGGGGCTCATCTTCCTCACCAACCACGGGGATCTGGTGAACAAGATCCTGCGGGCGGGCAACGATCACGAGAAAGAGTACCTGGTGACCGTGGACAAGCCGGTGACCGACGAGTTCATCCGGGGCATGGCGGCCGGGGTGCCCATCCTCGGCGCCGTCACCAAGAAGTGCAAGGTGAAGCGAGAGGCGCCCTTCGTGTTTCGCATCACCCTGGTGCAGGGGCTCAACCGCCAGATCCGCCGCATGTGCGAGCACTTCGGCTTCGAGGTGACCAAGCTCGAGCGCATCCGCATCATGAACGTCAGTCTCAAGGGGCTGCCGGTAGGGGAGTGGCGCGATCTCACCGACGACGAGCTGATCGAGCTGTTCAAGCTGATTGAGGACTCCTCCTCCGAGGCCAAACCGGCCAAGGGGGCTCAGGTTGCCAAGCCCAAGGCGGCTGCGGCCGGCACCCCGGCCCAGGGCAAGAAGCCGCGGCGCAGCGACGATCACGAGATTGGCGGGCGCCCCAATGTGCCGGGTCCCGAGGCCTTCGAGAAGAAGAGCCCCGCAGGCAAGGGCGGGGCGGGCAAAGGGGCTGCCAGCAAAGGGGGGGCAGGTAAAAGCGCGCCCGGCAAGGGGGGCAAACCCGCCCCGGGCAAACCGCGGCCAGGGCAGGGCGGGCGCCAGAAGAAGGGGCGCTGAGCGCCAGGCCTTCCCGCACCCTGATGAACAACACCGGCCAAGGCCGGTGTTGTGCTTTCTGGCCCCCAAGGCCGGTGCTCGCCGGATCAGGCAGGCTTGTGGCCTGCCGTCTGCACAGCCATGGTCTGCTTCGGGGGCAGGCCCATGGCCCTTGGGTAGTGGCGCGGGTTGAGACGCACCACCAGCAGGCTCATCAGGACCAGGGCACCGAGCTGCCACTGCCAGGCGGCGGCGAAGTCACCGCTTGCATGGTGCAGGCGGGCCGCCACCCAGGGGCCGGTAGCCGCCACCATGAAGCCGACCCCCTGCATCAGGGCGCAGAGGGCGCCCGCCCGGCGCGGGTCGGGCAGGTGATCCAGCGCAATCACCATGATGAGGGAGAAGCTCCCCCCAAGCCCGGCGCCGCACAGCAAACACCAGAGCAGGGGGGCGGTCTGGGGAGCGAGCCAGAGGCCGCCAAAGCCCGCCAGCTGCATGGCGATGGCCAGCGCCATCCAGGGACGGCGGTCCAGCCGACCGGCTGCCAGCAGAGGCAGGCCAAGGCCGCTCGCGGTCTGGGCCAGGGCGAGCCAGGCCACCAGCTCGCCCCCTTGCTGGGCGCTCCAGCCCGCCGCCATGTAGGCCGGGGCCAGCCAGGCCACGACGATGCCGTAGCCGCTGTTGATGATGCCAAAACAGGCGATGAGCAGCCAGGTGCGGGGCAGGGGGAGCAGCCGCTGCTCCCCGGTGGGGGCGGGCGTGTTGGCCGGGGTGGGCAGGGGCACCCGCCAGGCCAGCCAGCCGAGGGCCAGCAGCACCGGCAGGCCCCAGAGCGCCAGCGCCCGAGACCAGTCCAGATACTCGGCAAGGCGCGGGGTGAGCACGGCCCCGAGCGCCCCGCCCCCCATCATGCAGGCGGAGAAGATCCCCATCACCAGGGGCACCTTTTGGGCGAACCCCTCCTTGATGAGGCCGGGCAGCACCCCCTGCACCAGGGCCGAGCCCAGCCCGCACAGGGCGGCGCTGGCGATGAGCAGGGCGCCGCTCGCGAGATCGAGGCGCAGGGCGCTGCCAAGGGCGAGCAGCAGCAGGGCCACCCCGAGCAGGGGGCGCGGGCCCGTGCGACCCAGGAGCGCCGGGGTGAGCAGCACGCCGACCCCGATAAGCCAGAGGGGCAGCAGGGTGACCCAGGCCAGGGTATCTACCCCCAGGGCCAGCCTCGCGTCGATGCGAGGGGCCAGGGGGCCGATGGCGGTGAGGAAGGGGCGCAGGTTGAGGGCGATGAGGATCACCAGCACCAGCAAGGCGCCGCTGCCCGGGGGGAGGCGGCGCTTATGCATGGGGCAGGGGACCGTAGAGGGTTTCGGCCGCGATGGGGCTCGCCAGCTTGATGAGGGGCAGGGGCGGCGGGCACAGGGGCAGTCGCAGGGCTGCGTAGGCCGCGCGGCTGTCATAGCCGAAGGGGGCGGCATCGTCGTTGTCAAAGGCGTAGTAGACCGCCTGGATGCCGTTCATCACCAGGGCCGACAGGCACATGGGGCAGGGGTGCCCGCTGGCATAGACGATGGCCCCGGCCAGCGGCCCCTGGCGACTCCCTTCCCGCAGCGCTTCCAGCTCCGCGTGACGGGTGGGGTCCCCCGCCTCCAGCATGCGGTTGACGGCGCTCGCCACCAGCCGGTTCTCCCTCACCAGCAGGGCGGCGAAGGGGCGCCCCCCTTGCTGGCGATGGGTCAGGGCCAGGTGCAGGGCCTGCTCCAGCCACTCCTGATGGCTGGGGGCCGAGGCGGCGGTGAGGGAGTTGAGGAGGCGGGCACCGGACTGGGAAGGGGGTGGCATGGTCATATCCTGGCAAAAAGGGGGAGGACAGCAGCCTAGAGGGTCGCCGCATCATTTGGAAATTAAATGATAAAATGACTTCCAGTGGTTTTATAAATGGAGATTACCCATGGAGCGCCCCCTGCTGGACCCCCAATTGCTGCAGAGCTTCGTCGCCATCGTCGAAACCGGCAGCTTTACCCGCGCCGCCGAGCGTATCCACCTCACCCAGTCCACCCTGAGCCAGCAGATGCGCCGCCTGGAGCAGCAGCTGGGCTGCACCCTGCTCGACCGATCCGGCCGCCAGGTGGTGACCACGGCCCAGGGGGAGACCCTGCTCGGGCTGGCGCGCCGCATCCTGGGGTTGCTGGCCCGGGCGGGGGAGCGGGTGAGCGAGGCGAGCCACCCCCTGCGCCTCGGGGTGCCGGAGGATTTTGCCGCGGGGGCCATGACCCCGGTGCTGGCCGCCTTCGCCCGCGCGCACCCGCAGGTGCGGCTGGAGGTGCAAAGCGATCTCAGCCATGCCCTGTGGCAAGCGTTCGAAGGGGGAGAGCTGGATCTGGCCCTCATCAAGCAGGGGCGCGGCCAGGGGGAGCCCATCGCCCGCTGGCGCGAGCCCCTGGCCTGGATTGACAGCCGGGAGTGGCCCGCCGCCGGGCGCGACCCTCTGCCTCTGGTGGTGTTTCCAAGCGAGGGGCTCTACCGGCGCCAGATGACCGACGCCCTGGATGCCGAGGGGATCCCCTGGCGCATCGCCTACGTGAGCGGCAGTCTCGCCAGCCTGCAAGGGGCGGTGAGCGCGGGGATCGGGGTCAGTCTGCTGCCGGCGCGCTTGCTGCAACCGGATCAGGTGGTGCTGGCTCACTGGCCTGCGGTGCGCTCGGTGGAGCTGGCCCTGCACCAGGGGCCGGGCACGAGCGAGCCCCTCGCCCGGCTGGGGGAGGCGCTGATCGCGCTCTGTGACGAGGTGATGGGGCCGAGGTAGCCCGGGCGGTCAGGGGTCAGGCCAGGGCCTGTTTTGGCACCACGGCGAGCCAGATTTCCACTTCGCCGCTGCCGGTGGCGGCGTCAAAGCGGGCGCCGTAGCGCTCGAAATCCGGCTGCTGGGCAGATTGATAGTCCGATTGCGCGAGCCACGCCAGGGCCTGCCTCCAGGTATGTGGCAGGGTCGCGACATGCCCCTGATGCAAGAAGATGGCGTAGGTCTGGGGGGCGATGCGCATGCGGCCAAGCCCGGGAGGCAGCACCTCCAGGGTGGCGACCTCCACCCCGCAGAGGTATTCGCAGTGGGTGTCGGTGGCGGCGCAGATGACGCCATAGGCGTGCTCCCCGAGCTGGCCCGGCAGGGGAAGCAGGGCGCTGAGGTCGCGCCACTGGCCGGCGAAGTCCCCCTGCTCGAAGGGGTGGTGACGGCGCAACCCCCCGAGGAGCATGGCGCGGCCTTGTTCGATGCGAATGGGGGCTGACATGGTGCCTCCTGCGGGGGCGCTCAGGCCTCCCGACCTTCCTCGAGCTTGCGCTCATAATCCCGGCGAACGATGGCGAGTGCCGCCAGGGCCAGCGCGGGGGCGATGTGGTTGGTTTCCAGCAGTTCAATCAGATCCACCGCGAGCTGGACCTCGGGGGGGGCATTTTCCAGAGACATCTTGGGTTCTCAAGGGCAAGGGTGGTCGCCATTATAGCGCCCGGCGGCGCGAAGACACGCCCCGGCTGCCCGGGGCGGGACGGGTCACATGTGCTGGCGCATCTCCTTGTCCAGCTCCTCGCGCAGGGCCATCAGCTTTTTGGCGTACTGCTGCAACTGCAGATCGCTCTCGCTCACCGGCTGCCACTGGGGCACCGGGGTGGGTTTGCCATGCTCGTCCATGGCCACGAAGATGATGATGCAGTGGGTGGTCTTGCGCCGCTCCGGGTCGGTGGGGTGGCGGCTGTAGACATCCACCGCCAGGTGCATGCTGGTGGTGCCGGTGTGGATCACCTTGGCGTGTACCTCCACCAGCTGGCCTATCTGGATGGGGCGCAAGAAGCGGATGCCCCCCACATAGACGGTGACGGCATAGCCGCCACACCAGCCGGCGGCGCAGGCGTAGCCGGCCTGGTCAATCCACTTCATCACCATGCCGCCATGGACTTTGCCGCCAAAGTTGACATCGGCGGGTTCGGCGAGAAATTGCAGGGTCAGTTCACGGGCGCTCATGGTACTTCCTTATGTCGAGGCAAGGGGGGACTCCTTGGCTGTCCCCCGGGGACAATAGCAGCGGTCGGGGCCTGCACTGATCCAACCAGCGCCTCTTCTTGTCTGCGTCGTCATTCACCTTGAGTTCAGCGCAGGCGGCCCAGCATGACTCATCACGCGAGCGAGGAGGCCCCATGAAACAGATGCTGGAGCAATTGATGGGAGCTGGCAAGGGCTGGCTCAACGACGGTGGTGACACGCGCAAGGCCCAGATGAAGGGCATGGCGCAGGGGGGATTGGCCGCCGGGGCCATGGCGCTGCTGCTTGGCAACAAGAAGATGCGCAAATATGGCACCAAGGTGGCGGCGGTGGGGGGGGCGGCAGCCCTCGGGGGGCTGGCCTACAAGCTCTATCAGGACTGGCAGACACAGCAGTCCACCCCGGCCCAGCCGACCCAGCCCCTTGACACCCTGGAGGGCAAGGCCTTGGATGCCCGCGCCAACCTGCTGGTGCGCGCCATGGTGGCGGCAGCCCGGGCCGACGGCCACATCGATGCCGCCGAGCGCCAGAAGATCCAGGAGTACCTGACCGAACAGGGGGAGCGGGATGCGGCCCGCTGGATTGACGCCGAGCTCTCCCGCCCCCTCGACCCCCATGTCCTGGCGCGAGAAGTGACCGACATGGAGCTGGCGACCGAGGTCTACCTCGCCTCTCTCCTCACCATCGAGGTGGATCACTTCATGGAGCGCGGCTATCTGGACGAGCTGGCGCGGGCCTTGAAGCTGGATGACAACCTCAAGGGGAGCATAGAGCGCCAGGTTGCCCAGCTGGGGGCGCCGGGCTGAGCCCGGGAGTCAGCGGATGCACAAGGCCCCGTTATGGGGCCTTGTCGTTGCCGGGGGGCTGTTGATTGCCGTGACGAGCCGATAAGATGCGGGTTCCAAAGGGTGACCGCCGAGCCTCTTTCCTCGCTGGCGACCCTCACTGCAAGGAGCATCAAGTGGACATTCGCAAGGCAACTGAACAGGATATCGACGCCATTCTGGCCCTGAACCGGCAGATAGGTCAGCTCCACTTCGAGCAGGTGCCCGAGGTGTTCTGCCCCCCGTCCCCGGAGGACAGGGCCTTCTTGCTCGGCGCCATAGCCGACGAGGCGCGTCTTTTCTGCGTGGCGGTGGTGGCGGGGGAGGTGGCGGGTTTTCTCACCGCCCGCATCGACCTCAACGAGAGCGTCCCCTTTCTCAGCAAGCTGCCCGTCTGCCGCATCACGACCGTGGTGGTGGATGAGGGGCTGCGCTCCCGGGGCATCGGCCGGGCGCTGATCGCCCACGGGGACCAGTGGGGCAAGGCGCGGGGCGCAAGCCAGCTGCGCCTGGAGGTGATGGCTTTCAACGAGCGGGCCAGGGCCCTCTACGAGCGACTGGGTTTCAAGGCCCAGTCACAGACCATGGCCAGGTAAGGCGCATTCGCTTGCAAAAGGGCCCGTTACGGGCCCTTGTCGTGTGAGGCGTCTGGGGGGCTCTGCCAGGTTTCCCGTTGCCGGGCGATGAGGCCCGCAAGCCGGTTGAGCGCCGCGTCCAGTTGCGGGCTCCAGGGATGGGAGCTGTTGAGGCGCAGGCAGTGGTTGTGCTGGCCCTGGCTGGAGAAGAGGGCCCCGGGGGCGATGGAGACCCCCTGCTCGATGGCGCTGGCATAGAGCGCCCTGCCATCGAGGCGGGCGTCAAATTCGAGCCAGAGAAAGTAGCCACCATCGGGGTTGGAGATACGCGCCTCGGGGAAGAGGCGCATCAGGGCTGCCCGCATCTGCTGCTGGCGCTGGGCCAGGGTGTGGCGCAGGCGGCGAAAGTGGGCGTCCACCCCGCCCTGGCGCAGCATGTCGGCCAGCGCCAGCTGACTGGGCACATTGGTCGACAGGGTCGACATCAGTTGCAGCCGCTGGATGCGCTCGGCGTGGCGCTTCGCCACCACCCAGCCGACCCGAAAGCCCGGCGCCAGACACTTGGTCCAGGAGCCGCACAGCAGGCTCTCTCCCCGCGCATCCCAATGGGTGATGGGCCTTGGCCGCTCGCGCCCGACATAGAGCTCCGCGTAGACGTCATCCTCCACCAGGGGGACCTGATGGCGGTTGAGCAGCCCCATCAGCGCCTGCTTGTGCTCATCCGGCATGGTGTGACCGAGGGGGTGCTGCACATTGCCCATCAGCCAGCACGCCTTGACGGGGCGCTGGGCGAGGGCCTCCTCCAGCAGGGCGAGATCGATGCCCACCCCGGGGATCACCGGGATCTCCACCACCTTGAGCTTGAGCCGCTCGATGGCCTGCAGGGCGCCGTAGAAGGTGGGGGACTCCACCACCACCCAGTCGCCGGGCTCGGTCAGCACCTGAAGACTGAGGGAGAGCGCCTCCATGGCCCCCGTGGTGATGATGATCTGCTGGGGATCCACCGCCATCCCCTCGCCGGCGTAGCGCCGGGCGATGGCGCGGCGCAGTGCCTCGTTGCCGGGGGGCAGATCTGCCACCGTGCTGAAGGGGTCGAGGCGGCGCATGCAACTGCCGAGGGCCCGACCGAGCTGGGGGTGGGGGAAGAGGGTCGGGTCCGCCACCGCCATGCCAAGGGGCACCAGCTCCCGTGACTTGCTCGCCTGCAGCACCTCGAACACCAGATCGTTGATGTCCACCGAGCCGCTGTAGCGGGCCTGCTGGGGCTGGCTCTCCCGCCGGGCCGTGCTCGCGGCCTTGACGTAGTAGCCGGACTGGGGCCGCGCCAGGATGAGGCCCCGGCTTTCGAGCAACTGATAGGCCTGGAGTACCGTCATGGGGCTGAGGCCGTGGGTCTTGCAGCTCTGGCGGATGGAGGGGATGCGCTCCCCCGGCTGCCAGAGGCCGCTCGTGATCTGCTGTTGCAGCTGGTCTGCCAACTGGCCGTAGCGGGACATGGTGGGCCCAAACTGTTATAGGTGTTTTTCACTATAACTGCATCTGTTATAGGTGTCATGGACCATGGTGTACTTGGCGGGCGAAAACCTGTCCGTTAAATGCAACATAGAGAGTCATGCATGATAAGCCTGGATGATGTGGTCAGCCTCTCCCGAATACAGTTCGGGGCGACGGCGATGTTCCACTTTCTGTTTGTGCCCCTCACCCTGGGGCTGTCCTGGATCCTGGTGATCGCCGAGTCGGCCTACGTGATGACCGGCAAGGTGATTTACAAGGACATCACCCGTTTCTGGGGCAAGCTGTTTGGCATCAACTTCGTCATGGGGGTGACCACCGGGATCACCCTGGAGTTCCAGTTCGGGACCAACTGGGCCTATTACTCCCACTATGTCGGCGATATCTTCGGCACGCCGCTGGCGGTGGAGGGGCTGATGGCCTTCTTCCTCGAATCCACATTGGTGGGCCTCTTCTTCTTCGGCTGGGACAAGCTCTCCCGCGGTCAGCACCTGCTGGTGACCATGCTGGTGGCGCTCGGCTCCAACCTCTCCGCCCTCTGGATCCTCATCGCCAACGGCTGGATGCAAAACCCGGTCGGCGCTGAGTTCAACCCCATGACCATGCGCATGGAGCTGGTGGATGTGGCCGCGGTCATCTTCAACCCGGTGGCCCAGGTCAAGTTCGTCCATACGGTGGCGGCGGGCTATGTGGCGGCCTCCCTGTTCGTGATGGGGGTGAGCAGCTGGTATCTGCTGCGCGGCATGGAGGTGCGCTTCGCCCTGCGATCCTTTGCCATCGCCTCGGGTTTTGGCCTCGCGGCCATCCTCTCTGTCATCGTGCTCGGGGACGAGTCGGGCTATCGCTCGGGGGAGGTGCAGAAGGTCAAGCTCGCCGCCATCGAGGCGGAGTGGGAGACGGAGCCCGCCCCGGCTTCTTTCACCCTGTTCGGCCTGCCGGATCAGCGTGCCGAGACCACCCACGCGGCCATCAAGATACCCTATCTGATGGGCATCATCGCCACCCGCTCCCTGGATGAGCAGGTGACGGGCCTCAAAGATCTGAAAGCGCAGCACGAGGCGCGCATTCGCAGCGGCATGCTGGCCCACGAGGCGCTCGAAGCGATGCGGGCAGATGGCAGCAACCAGGCGGCCCGCGCCACCTTCGAGCGCCACCGCAGCGATCTGGGCTACGGCCTCTTGCTCACCCCCTATGCCAAGGAGATTGGCAAGGCGGACGAGGGGGCCATCGCCAAGGCGGTGGATGACTCCATCCCTCAGGTGGCGCCGCTGTTCTGGAGCTTTCGCCTGATGGTGGGCATCGGCGTGGCGCTGCTGGCGCTCTTTGCCGCCGCCTTCCTGCAGCTGTGCCGGGGCAGGCTGGTGCAATCCCCGCGGCTGCTCAGGGCCCTGCTCTGGTCTATTCCTCTGCCCTGGATTGCCATCGAGGCGGGCTGGTTCGTGGCGGAGTTCGGTCGCCAGCCCTGGACCATCAGCGACGTGCTGCCGGTGTCGGCCTCCGTCTCCCTGCTGCAACCGGGGCAGCTCTGGTTCAGCCTCATCGCCATCTTCCTCATCTACAGCAGCCTGCTGGTGGTGGAGTTGTTCTTGTTGCGTCATGTGATCCGCAAAGGGCCTGCCAGCCTGCAGACGGGTCGTTATCAAGGTGAAGTGTTGCAAAACGGGAGTCCTGCCTGATGGATTACGAAACCCTGAAAGTGATCTGGTGGGGGCTGGTGCTCTTCCTGCTGGTCGGCTTCGTGGTGATGGATGGCTTCGATCTCGGGGTCGGCATGCTGCTGCCCGTGGTCGGCAAGACGGATGACGAGCGGCGGGTGCTGCTCAACAGCGTAGGGCCGGTGTGGGAGGGCAACCAGGTGTGGCTCATCGCCGGTGCCGGCACCCTGTTTGCCGCCTGGCCCCTGGTCTATGCCGCCGCCTTCTCGGCGCTTTACGTGCCCTTCATGTTCCTGCTGTTCGGTCTCTTTTTGCGCCCGGTGGGCTTTGACTATCGCAGCAAGCTGCCGGACCCGGTCTGGCGCCGCTGGTGGGATCGCGCCCTGGTGGTGGGCGGTCTGCTGCCGACCCTGGTGTTTGGTGCCACCCTTGGCCTGGTGCTGCAAGGACTGCCGTTTCGCTTCGATGCGGCCCTTCGCATCCACTATGGCGCCTTTGCGTTCCACTGGCCGCTGCTGTTGACCGCCATGGGGACGGCGCTGGCGCTGCTCTTGCTGCACGGTGCCAGCTTCCTGCAGTGCAAGACCCAGGGAGCCATAGCGGCGCGCAGCGCCCGCCTCGCCCTCTGGCTCGGCCCCCTGGCGAGCGCCCTCTTTGCCCTTGGCGGCGTCTGGCTTGGGGAGATGGCGGGGTATCGCATCACGGCTATCGGCGATCTCAACGGCGCCCTCACTCCGATGATGAAAGAGGTGGTGGCGGTGCCGGCGGGCTGGCTTGGCAACTTTGTCGCCCATCCGGTGCTCTGGGCCGTGCCTGTGCTCGGGCTCCTGCTGCCCCTGGTGTGCGCGCTGGCAAGCCGCCTCGGCAAGTCCGGGCTGGCGCTCGTTGCCAGCGGCGGTGCCTGCGCCGCCATGATGCTGACCGTGGCCATCGCGCTCTTCCCCTTCGTGCTGCCCTCGTCCCTGGATCCGGCCAGCAGCCTGACCCTGTGGGACAGCACCTCCAGCGAGCGCACCCTGCTTATCATGCTGGGGATCGTCGGGGTACTGATGCCGGTCAACATCGGCTACACCCTCTGGGTATACCGGGTGGTGCGCGGCAGGGTCAGCGCCGAGCAGGTGCGCCAGCACGGCCACAGCCTCTACTAATCCGCTTCAACACAAGGATCAACGCGATATGTGGTATTTCACCTGGTTGCTGGGGCTGGGGTTCGCCTTGCTCTGCGGGCTGGTCAACCTGCTCTGGCTGGAGGCGCGCTGGGCTGCCGATGAGGATCTCAAGGAGCCCTGAGCCTCGCATCTTGCCCATGAAAAAAAGGCCGACACAGGGTGTCGGCCTTTTGCTTGCCCGGGGGTCAGGCAAGGGCGGCGCGGCGCTCGCCCGCTTCGCTGACATGGGTGAGGCCGTAGGCCAGCAGCACGATGAGGGCGCCAATCCAGGGGGTGTGCATCAGGCCGAGGTGCTCCACCACGAAACCGCCGACCACGGAGCCCAGCGCAATGCCGACGTTGAAGGCGGCGATGTTGAGGCCGGAGGCCACATCCACGGCATTGGGGGTGTGGCGCTCGGCCTGTTTCACCACCAGTACCTGCAGACCCGGCACGTTGCCAAAGGCGAAGGCGCCCCACACCAGCACGGTCAGTACCGCCAGCACCGGGTGCGGTGCGGTGAAGGTGAGCACCAGCAGCACCACGGCGAGACCTGCAAACAGCAGCTTGAGGGCAGGCAGCGGGCCCATCCGGTCGGCGAGCTTGCCGCCCCAGATATTGCCGACGGCGACCGATACCCCGTACACCAGCAGAATGAGGCTGACCGCGCCGGCGCTAAAGCCGCTCACCTGTTGCAGGATGGGGGCGAGGAAGGTAAACGCCGTGAAGGCACCGCCGTAACCGAGCGCCGTCTTGGCGTAGACCAGCAGCAAGGGTTTCCTGGTAAGCACCGAGAGCTGCTCGCGAACGCTGGAGGCGGCCCCCTTCGGCAGGTTCCCCGGTACCAGCAGCAGGCTGCCCACCATGGCGACGAGGCCGAGCAGGCTCACCACCAGGAAGGTTTCGCGCCAGCCAAAGACCTGACCAATCCAGGTGCCAAGCGGGACGCCGGTCACCAGGGCGACCGTGAGGCCGCTGAACATGATGGCGATGGCGCTGGCCGCCTTCTCTTTGGCCACGAGACCCGTGGCGATGGTGCTGCCCACCGAGAAGAAGACCCCGTGGGCCAGCCCGGTGAGGATGCGGGCGACAATCAGGCTCTCGTACCCGGGGGCCTGCCAGGCCAGCAGGTTGCCGACGGTGAAGAGGGCCATCAGCCCCACCAGCAGCCACTTGCGCGGCAGCTTGCCGGTGAGTGCCGTGAGCACGGGGGCGCCGATGGCCACCCCAAGGGCATAGAGGCTGACCAGGAGGCCCGCCGAGGGGAGCGAGACATTGAGCTGCTCGGCGATGGTGGGGATGAGCCCCACGATCACGAATTCGGTGGTGCCTATGGCAAAGGCACTTAAAGTGAGGGCAAATAACGCCAGTGGCATAACAACTCCTTGGATTGGGACTCCCGACGGGAGAATGGCGCCAGTATGCCGAGGGTGTTTGTTGGTAAAAATGACGGCAACGTCAAATTACTTTTGCCAAATCAGCAGCAATGGAGCCATGGCAGAAGGAGTGGCTGAGGTTGCAGAGACAAGAGTGGGCCGTACAGCGCGAGTTGAATGCAGAGGCAAAGCGTACAGACCGAACTGGGAATAAAGAGGGAAGGGCAGCGGAAGGTTGCAGGGGAGGGGGCCAGCGGCGCGGGTGGCAGTGACGCGCGGTATTGGGGACAAAAAAAGCGGGAGGCATTGTGCCTCCCGCTGGTGCTGAAGAATGTTATTGAGCCTTATTTGCTCCCTTCTCCCCTTGCGGGAGAAGGGCTGGGGATGAGGGGGATCAATCCCAATCCGGCGCAAAGTCTGGGTTGGCGCAGCGCTCACCCCGATCCAGGGTGGCGATGGCGGCCATCTCATCGCTGCTGAGCCGTACCTTCAGCGCAGCCAGGTTGGCGGCCAGATTCTCCCGCTTGGTAGAGCTCGGGATCACCGTCATGCCCTGGGCCAGCAGCCAGGCTAGCGACACCTGGGCTGCCGAGACGCCGTGGCGCTGGCCGATCTCCATCAGCAGCGGCTCGGCGAGCACCTTGCCATAGGCGAGTGGCATATAGGCGGTGATGGCGATGCCGTGGGCCTGGCAGAATTCGACCACCTTGCGGTTTTGCAGCAGCGGGTGGATCTCCACCTGCTGGTGGGCGATGGCGCCCGGCCCCAAAATCTCGATGGCCTGTTTAAGCTGGGCCACGGTGAAGTTGGAGACCCCGATCTCCCGGGTCAGGCCCCGGGCTTTGGCCTCGGCGAGCTGCTCCAGATAGACCGCCATCGTCACCTCATCCTGGGGGGAGGGCCAGTGAATGAGCGCCAGATCCAGATAGTCGGTGCCGAGTTTTTCCAGGCTCACTTCCAGGCTCGGGATCACCTTGCCCGGACCGAACTCGCTGGTCCACACCTTGGTGGTCAGGTAGATATCCTGGCGGGGCACGCCGCTTTCGCTCATCAGCTGGCCCACTTCGGCCTCGTTGTCATAGATCTGGGCGGTATCGATATGGCGGTAGCCAAGTTCCAGCCCCTGGAGCAGGGAGTCGCGAAGGGGCTGATCTTTCAGGCGGAAGGTTCCAAGACCCAGGTTGGGCATCTTCATCATCAAATTCCTCAGGTTAGTGTTTCTACGCTCAAATGATGGGCTTTGCCTGCGCCGAGGGCGGAGGCAGTCAGGCGCGCCGGTAGCGGCTCACGACCCGGTTGGCAAACCAGGGGGAGGCGAGGCTGGCAAAGGCGATGTAGTGGGGCTGCTGCTGGTGGGCGAGCAGGGCGGCTTCACTCTCCCACTCCTCGTACAGCATCCAGCTGTGGAGGCTCTCCAGGCTCTGGTGCAACTGGTAGCGAAGGCACCCCGGCTCTTGCAGGGTAGCGGCGATCAGCGGCTCGAGGGCGGCGCGAAACTGGGCGGCGAATTCGGGTTTGGCGTCAAGCTGGGCAATCACAATCAGGGGGGATGGCATCTGAACCTCCTCGTTAAGACGGGAGTCAGTATGCCCGCCCCAGACTGGGGGATACAGGGCAGCAGTCGCAAAACACTATTGAGGTGAGTGCAGCAATGTGGCCTCCCCATGGCTGGTCGTGGTGCAGGTGGGCCAGGGGAGGGCGGAGTATTATCAGGCGCTGGCCGGTTCGGACCAGACCGCAAATTCATTGCCGCTGGGCTCGACAAAGTGAAAGCGGCGGCCACCGGGAAAATCGAACAGGGGGCGCACTATGATGCCCCCTGCGCCGGCTACCTTGCTCTGGGTCGCCTCGATATCGGCGCTGTAGAACACCAGGAGCGCCCCGCCCTGAGCACTCTGGCTGCACAGTTCTGCGCGGTAGAAGCCGCCATCCAGCCCTTCTCCCTCGAAGGCGCAGTAGTCGGGGCCGTAGTCGGCAAACTGCCAGCCAAAGACGGCCTGAAAGAAGGCCTTGGTGGCGGCAAGATCCCTGGCCGCAAACTCCACATAGTTCAGTTTTTCATGGGCCCTGGTCATAAGGGTTTCCTTGTCGATATCGGTGGTTATTTCGGTTGCCAGCGCTTTTGCGTGCGGCTCGTGGAGTGGGGCAAGGCGTCCCAGGGGGTCAGCTTGAGCTGCTTGCGCCGACACCAGAGCCAGGTCGCCATCAGCAGACCAACCCCTATGCCGAACAGCAGGCTCTGGCGCAGGGCGAATGCCGGGCTCACCTCATCCTGCCAGCCGAGGTACCACATCAACACCCCCCAGATGGCACCTGTTGGCAGACCAAAGGCAAGCAGGTTGACCATAAAACGTTCATAGTGGGGCGGTCTTAGCCGCAGGCCCAGCCTGCGCAGCAGTCTGAGCAAGGGGGGATTGTAGTTGGCGTGCCACACGCCTTTGCTTTCAAGCTCCTGGTGGGCTGCCGCCAACCGCTCTGCGAAGTTCATGATGTTCGTCCTTGTGATGGATTGGTGCCATACGATGCCTTCTTGGCGGCATTGTATCGGCAAAGTGTGGCGGCGGTTTGAGCTGGTTATCACGTTATTTATCTGTGGAAATAAAAAATTTGGTATCCTGCCGTCCTTGCCAACTCCCGGCCATTGCACCTATAAAGACCCATTACTCTTGCCAGGATGACAACAATGAAGACCCATTCCGATGAATTGACCCTGTTTGTGGCGGTGGTGGAGGCGGGCAGCTTTCGCCAGGCGGCGGAGAATCTCGGCATGGATAATTCCGTGGTGAGCCGCGGCATCAAGCGCCTCGAAGAGAAGCTCGCCACCGTGCTCCTCAACCGCACCACGAGGCGGGTCAGCCTGACCGAGGAGGGGAGCTGGTTCTATCAGCGGGCGGTGAAGATCCTGACCGAGATGAGCGAGGCGGAAGGGTTGCTGCTGATGCGCCGGGAGCAGCCGGAGGGCATATTGCGGGTGGACGCCGCCACCCCCTTCATCCTGCATAGATTGGTGCCCATCATCGGCGAGTTTCGCCGCCGCTACCCCGCCATCGAGCTGCAACTGCACAGCTCCGAGGGCTTCATCAACCTGATGGAGCGGCGGGTGGACATGGCCATTCGCATCGGCGAGCTGACGGACTCCTCCCTGCGGGCCCTGCCGCTGGGCCGCTCCAGGCTGCGGCTGCTGGCCTCCCCCGACTATCTGAAGGCACGCGGTACCCCGCGCCAGCCGGCTGACTTGCTGGCTGGCCACGAGCTGCTCGGTTTTTTGCACCCCGATCACCTCAATCATTGGCCCCTATTGAGCGAGGAGCAGGGGGACAGGTTCGCCATCACCCCGACCCTGCGGGCCAGCAGCGGGGAAACCTTGCGTCAGCTGGCGCTGGCGGGGCAGGGGATCGTCTGCCTGTCGGACTTCATGACGGGGGATGACAGGGCGAGCGGGGCGCTGGTGGAGGTGCTGGCCCGCAGCAACAGCGGCGCCTCGCGCCCCATCCATGCGGTCTTCTACTCCGATGCCCAGCGGGACATCCGGCTGCGGGTCTGGCTCGATTTCCTGAAAGAGCAGCTCGGCAACCACGCGCTCTAGGTGTGTTCCGACAGGGCCAATCCCCTCCCGCCCTTCCCCTCCACGAGAGGGAGGGGCCATCTTTTCCCACTCCTCAAGGGGAGGGGGCCGAGGGTCTTGCGAGCGCCAATAAAAAGAGGCCGACATCGCTGTCGGCCTCTTTGCTTTTTTCATCTCAAGGATGCGTCGGTTACCCCATCACTCCTCTTCGGCCCAGCGGCGTGAGCGTTCCACCGCCTTCTTCCAGCCGCTGTAGCGCTTGGCGCGATCGTCGCGGTCCATCTGCGGAATGAACTCGCGGTCTACGCTGAACTTGTCTTCCAGCTCTTCGGAGCTCTTCCAGAAGCCCACGGCGAGGCCGGCCAGGAAGGCGGCGCCCATGGCGGTGGTCTCGATGCGGGTCGGACGCACCACAGGGGTGTGCATCATGTCGGCCTGGAACTGCATCAGGAAGTCGTTGGCCACGGCGCCGCCGTCCACCTTCAGGGCTGCCAGCTTGATGCCGGAGTCCTGCTGCATGGCATCCAGTACGTCGCGGCTCTGGTAGGCGATGGATTCGAGCGCCGCACGGATGATGTGGTTGCGGTTGGCGCCACGGGTCAGGCCGACCATGGTGCCGCGAGCATACGGATCCCAGTAGGGGGCGCCCAGGCCCACGAAGGCCGGTACCAGGTAGACGCCGTTGGTGTCGCCTACCTTGCTCGCGAAGTAGTCGGTATCGCGGGCATCGTGGATGATCTTGAGCTCATCGCGCAGCCACTGGATGGTGGCGCCGCCCATGAAGACCGCCCCTTCCAGTGCGTAGTTCACTTCCCCTTTCGGGCCGATGGCGACCGTGGTCAGCAGGCCGTTGCTGGAGCGAACCGGCTCGGTGCCGGTGTTCATCAGCATGAAGCAGCCGGTACCGTAGGTGTTCTTGGCCATCCCTTTTTCGAAGCAAAGCTGGCCGAACAGGGCGGACTGCTGGTCACCGGCGATACCGGCGATGGGGATGCGGGCGCCGCCGCCACGGGTGGTGTAGCCATAGACCTCGGAGGAGGGTTTGACTTGCGGCAGCATGGAGGCGGGGATGCCCAGCTCGTCCAGCATGCGCTCATCCCACTTCAGGTCGCGGATGTTGTAGAGCATGGTGCGCGAGGCGTTGGTCGGGTCGGTGACGTGCACCTCGCCGTTGGTCATCTTCCACACCAGCCAGGTGTCGATGGTGCCGAACAGCAGCTCGCCGTTCATTGCCTTCTCGCGGGCCCCTTCCACGTTATCCAGGATCCACTTCACCTTGGTGCCGGAGAAGTAGGCGTCCAGCACCAGACCGGTGTTTTCACGCACGTACTCTTCCAGGCCGCGCGCTTTCAGTTCTTCACAGATGGCGGCGGTACGGCGACACTGCCAGACGATGGCGTTGTAGATGGGCTTGCCGGTGGCCTTTTCCCAGACGACGGTGGTTTCACGCTGGTTGGTGATGCCGATGGCGGCGATCTGCTCGCTGTGCAGGCCGCTCTTGGCCAGCACCTCGGTGAAGACGGAGGACTGGGTCGCCCAGATCTCCATGGGGTCGTGCTCAACCCAGCCCGCCTTGGGGTAGTGCTGGGTGAATTCGCGCTGGGAGGTCGCGACTATATTGGCATCCTGATCGAAGACGATGGCACGGGAGGAGGTGGTTCCTTGATCCAGCGCGACGACATATTTCTTTTCAGCAGACATGATGTTCTCCACGTTCTTATTTTCCACGTTGGGGGGACCGCTCTCAGGCGGCGGCCTCTTCTTTATTGGACAGCTTGGCGGCTTCTTCGGTGGCGACGCGGTTGCCCGGGACGCAGGGAGCCAGCACTTTCACATACAGGGCGGTACCGATCTGGGCGCCGACGATGGGGCCAAGGATGGGGACCCAGAAGTAGGGGTTGTCACGACCACCGGTCAGAGCCACGTCACCCCAGCCAGCCACGAAGGCGAACAGTTTGGGGCCGAAATCACGGGCCGGGTTCATGGCAAAGCCGGTCAAGGGGCCGAGTGAGGCGCCGATCACCGCGATCAGGATACCGATGAGCAGGGCGGCGGCGAAGCCTTTGGGGGCGCCGTTGTTGTTGTCACCCAGTGCCATGATGCCCAGCATCAGGACGGCGGTGATCACCATCTCGACCGCGAAAGCCTGCATGTTGGAGAGCAGGGCATTGGGGTAGGTGGAGAAGATGCCCGCAGTGCCGAGGCTCTCGACGCTGCCGCGCACCACGTTGTGGGTCAGCTCCCACTGGGTGAACAGGTTGCTGTAGAGGGCGTAGACCAGGGCGGCGGAGGCGAAGGCCCCGGCTATCTGGGCGATGATGAAGGGCACCACCTTGCGCTTGTCAAAGCCGCAGAAGGTCATCAGCGCCAGGGTTACGGCAGGGTTGAGGTGGGCACCGGAGATGCCACCGGTGACATAGATGGCGATGGCGACACCCAGGCCCCAGGTAATGGAGATTTCCCATTGCCCGAAGTTGGCGCCAGCCAGCACCAGGGCGGCCACGCAGCCGACGCCGAAGAAGATCAGCAGGCCGGTGCCGATAAACTCGGCGAGGCACTCGCCAAGCAGGGTATTGGGTCTTTGTATGCTCATAGTTGTTATTCCTTATATCCACCCACAGTAGGTTTGATGTTCCGTTTTGTTATCTTTCATTCCCATTCATTGCGCCCGAAAACGTTTCTTCTTGTTTTTTGAGCTTGCGCAAACGTTATGCTCGTTTGCGCTCGTTCTTGGACGAGAGAGAAAATAAACCTTCTGCGTCAATTCACCATACCCCCGCCACCGGAAATGTGGGCAAGATCCCATTCATTGCTAAGAAAATGTGACGAAAAGCAACAGTTGTCGGCAATATTACTCCTTAGTGAGTAGCCAAAAGCCACGCCATGCGTGGGCTGACCCTGGATGCGCGTTCACTCACTGCGTCACAATTTTTGTAATAAAACTGCAATATTTTAGCACTCATCACAGATTGAATGTTCACAAATGAGCACAATAGGCTCGCTTGCGAATCAAGACGCGTCTGATCGCCGGCATGAGCGGGGCGTCCTCAACCGCCCAGAACAACAATAAAAGGAAGCAGAACATGCTTAGTCTCTTCAGGCCTGCACCCCATATCGCCCGGCTGCCGGCCGACAAGGTGGATCCCTTCTACAAACGCATGCGTTGGCAGGTGTTCTTCGGGATCTTCTTCGGGTATGCGGGTTACTACCTGGTACGGAAAAACTTCAGTCTGGCGATGCCCTACCTCATCGAGCAGGGCTTCTCCCGCGGGGATCTGGGTCTGGCCCTCTCCGGCGTCTCCATCGCCTACGGTCTCTCCAAATTCCTGATGGGGAACGTGTCGGACAGATCCAACGCGCGCTATTTCCTCTCCGCCGGTCTGCTGCTCTCGGCAGGCATCATGTTCATGATGGGGACCATGCACTGGGCTACCTCCAGCATTGGCATCATGTTCGTGCTCCTGTTCCTGAACGGCTGGGCACAGGGCATGGGCTGGCCTCCCTGCGGCCGTACCATGGTGCACTGGTGGTCACAGAAGGAGCGGGGTGAGATCGTCTCGGTCTGGAACGTGGCCCACAACGTGGGCGGCGGCATGATAGGCCCCCTGTTCATCCTCGGCATGGGCTGGTTCAACGACTGGCGCAGCGCCTTCTATGTGCCTGCGGCGGCGGCGGCGGCCATCGCGGTGATCGCCTTCTTCGTGATGCGCGATACCCCGCAATCGGTCGGTCTGCCCCCCATCGAGGAGTACAAGAACGACTACCCGAAGGATTACAACGAAAGCCACGAGCAGGAGTTCTCCGCCAAGGAGATCTTCATGAAGTACGTGCTGCACAACAAGCTGCTCTGGTACATCGCCATCGCCAACGCCTTCGTCTACCTCATCCGTTACGGCGTGTTGGACTGGGCGCCCACCTATCTGAAAGAGGCCAAGGACTTCAGCGTGGATCACTCCTCCTGGGCCTACTTCCTCTATGAGTGGGCGGGGATCCCGGGCACCCTGCTGTGCGGCTGGATCTCCGACAAGATGTTCAAGGGCCGCCGTGCCCCGGCAGGCATCCTGTTCATGGTGCTGGTGACCCTTTCCGTGCTGGTCTACTGGTTCAACCCGGCGGGCAACCCGACCATCGACATGATGGCCCTGGTCGCCATCGGCTTCCTCATCTATGGCCCCGTCATGCTGATCGGCCTCTACGCTCTGGAGCTGGCGCCCAAGAAGGCGGCCGGTACCGCGGCGGGCTTCACCGGCCTGTTCGGTTATCTGGGTGGCGCGGTCGCGGCCAACGCCATGCTGGGCTACACCGTTGACCACTTCGGCTGGGACGGCGGCTTCATGGTGCTCACCGTCTCCTGCGTGCTCTCCATCATCCTGCTGGCCATGACCCTCAAGCACGAGAACGAGTCGATTGCCGCCAAGGCGGCTGCCCATAAGGCATAAAACGTGATCCTGCCCTTATCGATTGGAAAAGGGATCAGGTACACTGCCAAAGGCCCCGCACCTGCCGGGGCCTTTTTTCGTCTCATCTGCGGAGTGCAAGCGTGAAGCAAACCCAACGACATCTGGAGATCCTGGACGTCCTGACCCGGCAGGGTTTCGTCTCGACCGACGATCTGGTGACCCATTTTGACGTCAGCCCCCAGACCATTCGCCGGGATCTCAACGATCTCGCCGAACAGAACAAGATCCGGCGCCATCACGGCGGGGCCTCACTGCATTCGAGTACCGTCAACACCGCCTACAGTGCCCGCAAGGTGATGCAGCTCAAGGAGAAGGAGCGCATCGCCCGGGAAGTGGCCGCCAACATCCCCGACGGCTCGTCGCTCTTTATCGACATCGGCACCACCACCGAGGCCATCGCCCGGGCCCTGCTCGACCACCGGGAGCTGCGCGTGGTCACCAACAACCTGAACGTCGCCAGCATCCTGACCGCCAAGGATGACTTCACCGTCATCATCGCCGGCGGCGAAATTCGCAACCGGGATGGCGGCATTGTCGGGGAGGCGACCCGCGACTTCATCGGCCAGTTTCGCATGGACTACGGCGTCATCGGCATCTCGGGCATCGACAGCGACGGTTCCCTGCTCGATTTCGACTATCACGAGGTGAAAATCGCCCAGGCCATCATCGCCCACTCCCGCCAGGTGTTCCTGGCCGCCGACCACACCAAGTTTGGCCGCAACGCCATGGTCAACCTCGGCAACCTCAACCAGATCCACGCCCTGTTCACGGATCAGGAGCCGCCGGAGAAGCTGATGCGACTGATGTCCCAGCATCAGATCGCCTGCCATATCTGCTGAGCTTCCCTGCACAGGCATCAGGCCGCCTCGGGGCGGCCGCTTTTTTTCCTGCCCCCTCCCGTCCTGCGGCGTCTCCCTTGCGGCGCCTAAGCGGCCAGTTCCTGGCGCTGATACTCCTTCTTTGACCCCCTGATGTTGCCCCCGCACTCGGGCACCCGGTTTGCACCGATGCTAGGCGCCTGCGAGGGATTCACGCCATCGCGTTCATCACCTTGCCCCATGGGCGCCCCCATCCGGGACTCTTTGTTCTCCTCCCTGCCCGAAATGGCTGTTTCCGGCAGACCTTAGCCTTGCCAGGCCGTCACCGACTGGCAGCATTTTTAGCATTGTGAAAACAATCGCGATCACATTTCTCTCACGAAATGTTCGTTTATTGGTTTTTCATGTTCTAATATGAGCGAAATCAAACATTGCTGTCATGGCAAACACAAAATAAGAAAGTAGGTGAACATGAGCGAACATTATGATCTGGTCGTCGTCGGCGGCGGCATCAACGGGGTCGGCATCGCGGCAGATGCGGCGGGGCGGGGGCTGAAGGTGGCGCTGTTCGAGGCGAGCGATCTCGCCTCTGCCACCTCGTCCAACTCCAGCAAGCTGATCCACGGCGGCCTGCGTTACCTCGAACATTACGAATTCCGGCTGGTGAAAGAGGCGCTGGCGGAGCGGGAGGTCCTGCTCGGCATGGCTCCCCACATCGCCCGTCCCATGCGTTTTCGTCTGCCTCATCGCCCGCACCTGCGTCCGGCCTGGATGATCCGAGCCGGTCTCTTCCTTTATGACAACCTGGCCAAGCGGGACAAGCTCAAGGGGAGCTGCGGCCTGCGCTTCCTGCCGCAGGACGGTCTCAAGAGCGGCATCAACAAGGGCTTTGAATACTCGGACGCCTGGGTCGACGACGCCCGGCTGGTGGTGCTCAATGCCATGCTGGCGCGGGACAAGGGCGCCGATGTGCAGACCCGTACCCGCTGCGTCAAGGCGGTGCGCGGATCCAAGCACTGGACCCTGACGCTGGAGCGGGAAGGGGGCGAGCAATTCACCGTCAGCTGCCGTGGTCTGGTCAATGCGGCGGGCCCCTGGGTCAAGACCTTCTATGACGAGAGCCTGAGCGAGAAATCCCCCCGCGGCATTCGCCTCATCAAGGGGAGCCACATGATAGTGCCGCGCATCCATGAGCGCGAAGAGGCTTACATCCTGCAAAACGAGGACAACCGCATCGTCTTCGTTATCCCCTACCAGCAGGACTATTCCCTCATCGGCACCACGGACGTGGAGCACAAGGGCAGCCCGCGGGAAGCCAAGATCAGCGATGCCGAGATCAACTACCTGTGCAAGGTGGTCAACGCCCACTTCACCAGGCAGATAAGCCCGGCAGACGTGGTGTGGACCTATGCCGGGGTGCGCCCCCTGTGTGACGACGAGTCCGATTCACCCCAGGCGGTGACCCGGGACTACACGCTCGAGCTCAGTGGTGAATCCGACGGCGCGCCGCTCTTGTCGGTGTTTGGCGGCAAGCTCACCACCTACCGCAAGCTGGCCCAGGCCGCCTGCAACAAGCTCAAGCCCTGGTTCAGCCAGATGGGAGAGGACTGGACCGCCTCCTGCCGGCTGCCCGGTGGCGAGTTCGACTGCTCGGTGCGTGAACTGGCGCGTGCCTTTGCGCTGGAATTCGACTGGCTCGACGATCGCAGCGCCCTGCGCATCGCCGAAGCCTACGGCAGCCATGCCCGGCTCTGGCTGAAGGAGGAGCGCGGCCAGCACTTTGGTGCCGGCCTGTATGAATCCGAAGTGCGTTACCTTATCGAGCGGGAGTGGGCCTGCAGCCTGGAAGACATTCTGTGGCGCCGCAGCAAGCTGGGGCTGCGCCTGTCGGAATCCGAACAGCAGCAGCTCGGTGCCTGGCTGCTCGAACACCACCACGCCCTGCCCGAAGCCTGCTGATGACCCATGGCGGGCGGCCTTTGCCGCCCGCCGTCAAACTGCAATAAACCCCTGCTATAACAATTACCTGCATCTTAGACACCATAACAACGAGACCTCTTGATGAAGCAACCTCACCGTACCCTGATAGCCCTTGGCCTCGGGGCTGCCCTGGCGCTGCCCGCACTGGCGGCCGACGAAGGCAAAATCGTGATCGCCCACCGTGGTGCCTCCGGTTACCTGCCGGAACACACCCTGGAATCCAAGGCCCTGGCCTATGGCATGGGCGCCGACTATCTGGAGCAGGACCTGGTGATGACCAAGGATGACCAGCTGGTGGTGATGCACGATCACTTCCTTGATGGCATCACGGACGTGGCCGAGCGCTTCCCCGGCCGGGCCCGCCCGGACGGACGCTACTATGTGGTGGATTTCACCCTGGACGAGGTGCGCTCCCTGCGCATGACCGAGCCGTTCCAGCTGGTGGACGGCAAGCAGGTGCCGGTCTATCCGGCGCGCTTCCCGCTGTGGAAGTCGAGCTTCAGGATCCACACCTTCCAGGAAGAGATCGAGATGATCCAGGGGCTCAACAAGAGCACCGGCAAGCACATCGGTATCTACCCGGAGATCAAGGCTCCCTGGCTGTTCCGCCACGAGGGCAAGGACATCTCCAGGGCGGTGCTGAACGTGCTCAAGGAGTACGGCTACACCAGCAAGAGCGACAAGGTCTATCTGCAGTGCTTCGATGCCAACGAACTCAAGCGCATCAACGGCGAGCTGATGCCCGCCATGGGCATGGATCTCAAGCTGGTGCAGCTGATGGCCGAGACCGACTGGAACGAGACCATGGTCTATGACGCCAAGGGCAAGGCAACCCCCTATGACTACGACTGGATGTTCAAGCCGGGGGCCATGAAGACCATCGCCACCTATGCCGAGGGAATCGGTCCCTGGAAACCCATGGTGGTGAACGAGCCGGGCACTCCCGGCAAGCCGGTCTTCACCGGCATGGTGAAAGAGGCCCACGCGGCCGGTCTCAAGGTGCATCCTTATACCTTCCGTCAGGATGAGGGGCAGATCCCGGCCTATGCGAAAGACTTCACCGACCTGCTCAACATCTTCCTCTACCAGGCCGATGTGGACGGGGTATTCAGCGACTTCCCCGACAAGGCGGTCGAGGCTATCAAGGCCCACGGCAAATAATAAAAAGAAGAGCAACACGGGAATGCAAGCGGGGCCAGGTGCCCCGCTTTTTTATGCCCGGCATTATCGCCGGGATGAGGGGCCGGATAAGGGGTCATGAGAGGGGGCAGAGAGATGATATTGAAATGGGTTGGTGTAATCTAATGTTTACGATTCGGGGCTGATTTGGCCTCGCGAGTCGCTACTTTTGAGTTGTTTCACTCTGCATTCTTGGTCATTTATCCATCTATCAGCGTGCGAAGACGCTAGTTTCACTTGATTGTTTGTTTTTCCTTGGTAAGGTGGTGGCGGTTGCGTAACAAAGTGCTGACTTGTGTAAACATAAATGAACGATCAGCACCCTTGGCTTGAAACAGTAGAGAGAATGAGAAAATGCAAAGAGATCCCCTGAACAACATCCATATCCAGTCCGAACAAGTGATGATCACGCCTGCCCAGCTCAAGGAGAAACTGCCCATCTCCGATCGCGCGCTGGCATTCGTGCAAGGGGCCCGCAATACCATCGCCGACATCATCCACCGTCGCGATCACCGCTTGCTGGTGATCTGTGGTCCCTGCTCCATCCACGACATGGACGCCGCCAAAGAGTACGCAACCAGACTCAAAGCGCTGCATGACGCCTATCAGGACTCTCTCTACATTGTCATGCGGGTCTACTTTGAGAAGCCGCGCACCACGGTCGGCTGGAAGGGCTTTATCAACGATCCGAACCTGGACGGCACCTTCGACGTGGAGCTGGGTCTGCACCGCGCCCGCGAGCTGCTCTGCTGGCTGGCCGAGCTGGAGTTGCCGCTGGCCACCGAGGCGCTCGACCCCATCAGCCCGCAATACCTGGCGGAGCTCTTCTCCTGGTCGGCCATCGGTGCCCGCACCACCGAATCCCAGACCCACAGGGAGATGGCCTCCGGCCTCTCCATGCCGGTCGGCTTCAAGAACGGCACCGACGGCAACCTGGGCACCGCCATCAATGCACTGCAGGCCGCCTCCAGCCCCCACGCCTTCATGGGGATCAACCAGCAGGGCCAGGTCGCGCTGCTGCAGACCCAGGGCAACCCGGATGGTCACGTGATCCTGCGCGGCGGCAAGCACCCGAACTACGACTCGGTCAATGTATCGCTGGCGGAAGAGGCGCTGGAGAAGGCGGGCCTGCTGCCCGGTCTGGTGGTGGATTGCAGCCACGGCAACTCCAGCAAGGATCACCGGCTGCAGCCCAAGGTGGCCGACAACGTCATTCACCAGATCCAGGAGGGCAACCGCTCCATCATCGGGGTGATGCTCGAATCCAACCTGTTCGAAGGCAACCAGTCCAGCGAGCAGCCCAAGTGCGAGATGCGCTACGGCGTCTCCATCACCGATGCCTGCATCGACTGGGAGACCACGGATGCGCTGCTGGCCCGCTGCCACAGCCAGCTGGCGGCACCACTTTTGGCCAGAACATCGGCATAAGCCGTGGTATCTTGTTGTAACTGATTGAACCATCGAGGTATCACTGCCCACGCAGTGATACCTTGTTGCCTCTTGAATGACAGGGCGTCGCTGCGGGCGGCGCCAGCAGGGACTGGACATGGCGGAAGAGTTGAATGCCCTCAGGGACAAGATAGATGCGGTGGACAAGCAGCTGATTGATCTGCTGGCTGCCCGTCTCGCCCTGGTGGGGGAAGTGGGGGAAGTGAAGAGCCGGCACGGCCTGCCCATCTATGCACCGGATCGGGAGGCGAGCATGCTGGCCCGCCGACGCGCCGAGGCCGAGGTACTGGGGGTGCCGGGGGACCTTATCGAGGACGTGCTGCGCCGGGTGATGCGCGAGTCCTATATTCTGGAGTCCGCCAGCGACAAGGAGCACCACTTCAAGTGCATGAAGCCTGAGCTCGGCAAGGTGGTGATCATCGGTGGCCAAGGGCAGCTTGGGCGCCTGTTCGGCAACCTGTTCAGCCTCTCGGGCTACCGGGTCGAAACCCTGGGTCATGCCGATTGGCCACGCGCCGACGAGATCCTGCACGGCGCCGGGCTGGTGATGGTGGCGGTGCCCATCGACGTCACCTGCCAGGTGATCGACCGGCTCGGCAACCTGCCGGCGGACTGCCTGCTGGTGGACGTGACCAGCGTCAAGAGTGAACCGCTTGCCCATATGCTGGCGGTACACCAGGGGCCGGTGCTGGGGCTGCACCCCATGTTCGGGCCGGACGTGGCGAGCCTCGCCAAGCAGGTGATTGTCTGCTGTCAGGGGCGCGAGCCCGCCGCCAGCCAGTGGCTGCTGGAGCAGATGACCATCTGGGGGGCGCGTTTGCAGCAGGTGGAGGCCAGGGCCCACGACGAGGCGATGACCTTCATTCAGGCGCTGCGCCACTTTGCTACCTTCGCCTACGGCTGGCATCTCTCCCGGGAGCAGGCCAACATCGACCGCCTGCTTGCCTTGAGCTCTCCCATCTACCGGCTGGAGCTGGCCATGGTGGGACGGCTGTTTGCCCAGGATCCCCATCTCTACGCCGACATCATACTGTCGTCGCCCCAGAACCTCGCGATGATCCGCCGCTACTACCAGAACTTCGGCGAGGCGCTGGGCCTGCTGGAGCGGGGAGACAGGGAGGGCTTCATCGAGGCCTTCAGCCAGGTCTCCGGCTTCTTCGGCGAGCGGGCGGAGGAGTTCCTGCGCGAGAGCCGCACCCTGCTGGCCCAGGCCAACGATCGTCGTCATCACGGCTGATGCACAAAGATATCCATACAAAAGGGGCCTGATGGCCCCTTTTTCATGTTGTTTGTGCTGCACCGATAACCACGGCAGATGAAAACACAGGTCTGGGCGTGAAATCGCCCTGTTTCATTCGGCAGGCGGTTGACGCAAGTCGGCGTCATGCCAGCCCAGCGGCAGGGTCAGCAGCTGATCGATCAGCTCCCGGCGGTCGGATTTCTCCAGATAGGCGAGGTAGAGCGGGCGGCTCAGGGATTGGCCCCCTTCCACCAGATGAAGCTGCCCCTGCTCCAGGAAGGGGCTCACCATGCGCCTTGGCAGGTAGGCGGCGCCGCCGTTGGCCAGCACGAATTGCAGGGCCATGCTGGCGGAGCTCGAATGCAGAACTGGGGTCTTCTGCAGGCTTTGCAACCGGCTCGATGGCGGTTCGAAGCTGGTGCCCCAGTCGAGATGAATGTGGGGCATCTGCATCAGGCTGTCGGCGTTTGCGGCCGGCTCCCGGCTTACCAGTTCGAACACCAGCTCGCCGATGGGGTGCAGGGCAATCTCGTCGATCTTGGTCGGCTCGGAGAGCAGGGCCAGATCGAGGGAGCGCTCCAGCAACTGGCGACAGAGGTGCTCGCGGGAGGCCGTTTCGAGGCGCACCGCGAGGCCGGGGGCCAGGGCATAGACATGGTTCAGCCAGTCGTTGAAGTCGAGCTCCCAGAAGACGGCGGGGGCACCGATGGCAAGCTGCTGGCTGAAACCGGGTGAGAGGGCCACGTCCTGCTTGGCGCGCCCCAAAGTATGCAGAATGGCGTCTGCGTAGGGCAGCAGACGCTCACCGGAGGCAGTCAGGCGGATGTTGTTGCGATGACGGGCAAACAGGCTGACCCCGAGTTGCTGCTCGAGCTGGCGGATCCGGAAGCTCACCGCCGACTGGGTCAGGTAGAGATTTTCAGCCGCCCGGCCAAAGTGCCGGGTCTTGCTGACCTCGATGAAGGTCCGAAGCAGCTCGGTATCCATTAATCGAGGGACTCGTCGCTGCCGCCACCGCCGCCTTCAAAGCTGCCACCCGCATCTTCATTGGCGCCGCCTGCGACGGTGCACAGACGGTGCACGCGCTTGGGACCAATCACCTTCAGGTATTTGAACCACACCTTGGCGTGGGGGTTGTTGCCGGCTGCGCCGGATTTGACCTGTTCGATAAAGGCACTTTCTACGTCATCGCGCGGGGCCAGGTTGCCCTGATAGAGCGCCAGCATCACGGTGCCATATTTTTCCAGACTGTCCGCTTCTGCCACGGTGAATTCGCCACTGCGACGCAGGCCACGGGGAAAATGTTTGAAGTCGTTGAAACGCTTGTCTGATTCGAAGCTCATAGTGCTCTTGTTCTGGTTAGTTTGACCTTTGCGGGCAAGTATCATCAGGCCGTCGCAGAGTGCAAAATCAATTTTCTTACTATGTTAATAAATATCTTTTATCGAACAGGGTTTGTCGCATCCCGAGGGGGCATTTTGCGGTGCGCTGCACAAAAAAGCCTGAAAAATAGTGGAGTTATGTCAGATTTTGTACAGGAAAAACCGCTCAAGAACGGGCTCGGAAGCTAAAAATAAGGCGCCGTATGGCGCCTTTTTATCATCATGACTGAGCTGAACCCGAGTGCGCGGCACTCACTCAATCATGGCTGGCTGTGCCAGGTTGTCGGCACGCCACAGACGATAGCGCACCTCGTACTCCTGGGGCACATAGATGACGAAGGGCAGCTTGGAGTTGTAGTTCACGAAGAAGCCCTGACCGTAGATCTGGACGAAACTCTCCTTCTTCTGGCCGTCTGGGCAGGCCATCAGGGTGCTGACGGGGCCGGTGACCTGGCCCAGGGTCAGGTAGTTGTAACCCCAGCCCTTGACGCTGTGCTGTTCCAGATTGCCCGCGAAGCGGGGCAGGTTGCAGTCGACCAGCATCTTCTTGCCGACTTGCAGCTCGACCATCATGTCGGCTTCGTTCTCGACTTCCGGCAGACGGATCACGACACGTTCCTGGTTCACTTCGGCGGCGGGGAACATGCTGATATCAAATTTTTTCGGTTCGGCGGCGAAGGCATGGCCACCCAATAACAAGGCGCCCAGCAGGCTAAAACGCAACACGGTTTTCATCTGTACCTCTTGGGATTGGTTCAACGCCGCTAGACTAACCGCTCTGCCGGTTTCATGCCAGCGCTGCGGCGTGCAAAACCGCCCTGAACAGGCATCACATGACGCAATTTGATGCTTTTTTGACGGTCAGGGTCACCCTGGCGCTTCTTGCATCGTGTCAAACAGGGGGCCGGGTGGCCCCCATGTCCAGGCTGTCACCTCACCAGCAGGACCTGTTTCGCCCAGGCGCGGGGGGCGCGCTGGGCGACGGAGCCGCTGGTGATGTCCAGGTAGGCGACGCCCTGAAGGGCCGGCACCGGGGTGGAGGACCAGAGATAGACATAGCCGTCGTTCACCTCCTTGCCATCCCCGGCCATGGCGCGGGGGAAGATGGTTTCGTTCAATGCCGGTTTGTAACAGGCGGACTCCAGAATGCTGGCGAGCTCCTTGATGGTGGGCAGGCGCCAGTCGTGATGACCACCAAAGCCATACAGGGCATGGCTCGGTTCGGTGCGGATCCGTTCCGCCGTCTGCAGTGCCTGTTGCCAGTAGAGGCGGGTGGGTTCCCCCTCGCAGCTCTGGTTGCGCCAGGTCTGGCCGAGCTGGCAGCGCATCCAGGTCAGACCGGTGCCCCTGTCGGTGACGGTGCCGTTGCCGTGATCCTGGAAACGGGCGGTGGGGCTGGTACGGGGCAGGGCGTCGTCGCAGATGGCGATGGCCAGTGCCAGGGGGCTGCACAGGGTGAGCAGCAGGGTCAGAAGATACTTGTTCATCGGGTTACCTCGGCCACAAGGCGCAGTTGTATGGCATTGATTTCATTTTCGTTCTGGACGCCATAGGGGTAATCGGTGCCCGCATCCTCCCCCAGGAACTGAGGGCTGATGACGGCGATGGGGACGCTCTCGAGGCGCCGGGATGGGGTCAGGGTCTGGGTCCAGTAGCTGCCATCGAAGTCGCCGCTCGAGGGACCGACGTCGGGGAAGTAGCGCACATCCAGGGTGACGAGCTGGCCATCCTGGCGGGCGAGGGAGCCGTAGTGTTGCAGGCTGCCTAGCTCCTGGGCCGTGGGCAGGCGCCAGTGCCCTATGCCGCAGAGTCGTTGTCCATTTAGCCATTGGCGATACTGCTCGGTGGAGCAGATAGCTTCCCCCTCGGGGCAGGCATAATCCAGCTCCGCCTGACTGGGGTGATAGTTGCCAAACTCCCAGGCGAAGACTTTGTGCAGATCCCGCGGACTGTCCGGATCATCGAGCTTCTTCTCCCAGACGAGGCCGGTATTGAGATCCTCCACGCACTCCCACTCGTCGGCATTGTCCGCCAGGGGTTGCCCCTTGCCGTCCAGCTTGCGATAGCGCAGGGGCGCCTGGCCCAGGCTCGCCTCCTGGCCCGGGTGATCCGCAGGCTCCTGGGTCAGCAGGTAATCCACCCCGTCCGTGTAGGTGGTGACGCCGCTGGCGGTCACCAACGCCCTAGGTTGCTGCTGCATCAGCACGGCGGCGAGTCTGGCCTGCTGGCTCAGTAGCTCGGGGCTGGCGGCAAAGTGCCGGGCGAGCTCGGGCAGCAGGGTGACCAGCCCCTGCCAGATCTGCAGGCGGCGTTCGCTGGCGGCCAAGGTGGGCAGGGTGGCCTCGTCATCGAAGGCGGCGAGGGCCAGCTCGGCGAGGGCGCGGTTGAAGTCGCCCAGCTGCGCCAGTGCCGCCAGATCTGGGCCGGGGTGAAGGGGGGCCAGGGCGAGCAGCACGTCCGTCAGGGCCTGAGCCGGTGGCAGCCCGTCCGAGATACGCGTCTGCAGCAGGGTGCTGAGGGGGCTGGGGGTGAGGTGCTGGTTGTCCTGGCGCGCCGCCGGGTGGGCCAGGGGCAGGGCGGCGGGATCCGCCGGAATGAACAGCAGAGGAGTGGTGAGCAGATCAGGGTGGCGCCGGGTCAGGGAGTGGGCACCGGCCTCGCCGCTGACGGCGGGCTCATTGGCTTCGCAGCCGTCGTTCTGGTTCAGGTTGATGCACAGGGTGCCCGCAGCGGGCAGGCTGACCGTCAGGCGGTAGTCCGGCGCGGTCAGGGGAGCCTCGTCCGAACCGCCGCCACAGGCGCTGAGCAGGGGGGCCAGCAGGCAGACGATCGGGGTCATTCTCATGGTCATGGTGTGTCCTTGGAGGGGCCTTGGCCCCTCTCTTCTTTATATAGGGAGAGTCAGAGGCGACGCAGACGGCGCCACAGGGCCAGCGGCAGCAGCCAGAGCAGGGGGAAGGCTCCCCCGCCACTGCTGTCCGAGGTATCGAAGCGGATGATGCCGTCATCCGGCACGGGCACGGTGTTGCCGCACTGGGCGCCGGTACGCTGACTGATGCTCCACCCGTTCAGGAAACCCTGATTGCCCGGTTTGCTGTCCACCACCTCCAGGGTCCAGCGACCGGCCAGGGGTTCTCCTTCGAAGGCGCTGAAGGGTTGCAGGGACTGCAACTCGGTGGGGAAGACCCCTTTCAGGCTCGGCAGGGGGCTGTAACCCTTGTCCCAGATCTGGACCCGGGTGCCGGCGGGGGAGCTGAGCCAGATCTCCAGCTCATCCAGCGCCTCGTGCTGCAGATCCAGGCTCAGTTGCAGCCTGTCGCTCACACGGGCATCGCTCTTCTCCAGCAGCAGGCTGGTTTCGCTCAAGCCGCGCACCTCCTCGCTCTGGGCATCGTTCAGTCGCTGTGACCGACCACTGGCCCGGCTGATGACGGGGGTGCCGATGGGTAGGGTCAGGGATTGCTGCCACTGGCGCTCGGTGGGGCTGGTACCGCTCATGGCGAGATTCACCGAGAGGCTCGCCTCGTCGCCGCAGGCGAGCGGGCTCTGGGCCAGCAGGCGCAGGGTGGTGGTCATGCTGGCACCGGCGGCCAGGGTTGCTGGTTGCCAGCTGTCAGGATCGGCCTGCAACCCGGTTGGCAGGGTGAGGGCCAGCTCATTGAGGGTCACTTCCCCTTTGCCCGGGTTGCTGAGGGTCAGCTGCACCGACTGGCGCTGCCCCAGCGGGATGGCGCTCCCCTCGGCGAGGGCAATATTGACGGGAGCTTGCAGCAGCCCGTGCTGGCGAAATGCCTGCTCCAGCAGACGGGCATAGGCTCGCGTCGGGTAGAGACGGGCTGCAGTATCCACGGTGATCCGGGCCAGTTGCGGCATGCGAATGGCCGGCCCCAGGCCGAAGTGGGATTCGATGATGACGCGATCAAACTCGTCCCTGGCCGCCTCACCGTGCTCGGCCACCGCCGTCAGCAGGGCCTGGAACAGCGGGGTGCCCCAGAGCTGATCCCCGTTGCTGCCGTTGATGGTGCGGTGGGCCGGGTAGCGGTAGTCCGGATGGTAGCGGGCGCGCAGATCGTCGAGCTGGCGCGGGGTGCGGTCGGTGAAGCGGGCATCCCAGTTGAACACCATGGCGGGTTCGAATTGGCGACCGGCTTCGCTGCGCTGGCGTTGACTGGCGGCCAGGTAGTCGCCAAAGCCCTCGCCGATGGCTCCCCAGTCACCCTCTTCCCCGAGATCCGGCAGGATGTGGTGCTGTACCCCGTGGCCGAACTCGTGCCAGATGACCATGGGATCCTCGGCATCGGGCACGCCGCTGCGACCCAGCTCCAGCCTGCGTTCGAACGGATCGTAGAGGGAGTTGTCCTGATAGCCCGCGTCCGTGTCGATGTCGAGCGCCCCGGGGATGAGCTCGGTGAAGCCGAGCGCCTTGAGGTGGCGCTGGGCGAGATCCAGATGGTAGTAGGCGTTGATGTCCGCAAAGCCGCGATCGTCCCGGGTCAGGCGAAAACCCTGCACGTCACTGCTGCTGTAGGGGGCCGATTCGGGGGCCATGACATCCACCACCCTGGCATGGGGGCCGCTCAGGCGATACTGCCCGGCTTGCAGGCTCACCGGCAGGGGAACCGGATCCTGGTAGGCGGCCTGTGCCAGCACCAGCTCATCGTGCCAGACCAGGCTGGCGTCCTGCAGGCGGGTGCGGGGATCGGGGTCGAACACCCGTGCCTGAACCTTCATATCGCCTGCATCGGCGACATGCAGAGGGTGGGTAGTTGCCTGATCCCCGAGACGGCCAAGCTCCTGCTCCCCGTCGCAACGGGCAAACAGCTGCACCTGGCTGGCCTTGGCATTGCCTGCCTTGTGCTCGCGCACCCGCTGGCGCAGGGCAGGCACCAGGGTATCGCCGTCTCGCCAGTACCAGGCTTCGACCGGCCCCAGCGTCTCTATCTGGTTGTCGTCGGTGCGCAGGGTGGCGAGCAGGGGATCCAGGGTGCCGCTGGCATCGCAGCCGGGCGCTGTGCTCTGCAAGGGGCGCAGGTTGTGATAGAGGCGCCAGGGGCGGCCGTCCCCGTCGACACTGACGGCGGCCTGGGTGGCGGCCACCGGCAGGCCGTTCACCAGCTGGCGAAAGCTGTAATGGTGGCCGAGCAGGCTGGCCCTGTCGTAATCGGGGGCGAGGAGCACACCGAGGCGCTGCTCGAGCCAGCGCTTCGGCGTCGTGGTCAAGGGTTGTTCATCGACAAACTGCAGATCGGCCGCCAGCAGCGGCGATGAGATCAGGGTTGCCGCCAGCCAGAGGGCCAGGGAAGAGGGTTTCATGGTTCACTCCAGAAAAAGAGGACAAGGGGTCAGTGGTTGACGCCCGCCAGGGTGAGCAGGAAGGCATACTCCTGCGCCGCACGCAGCGCCGCCGTTCGGGGGGCGCCCAGGTGGCCGCCGTCGAGTTCGGTGCGCAGCAGATAGGGGCCTGTTCCCGTGCTATGGGATCGCAGGCGGGCTATCCACTTGAGGGGTTCCCAGTAGGGCACCTGACTGTCGTGCAGGCCGCCCGTCACATAGACGGGGGGATAAGGGGCCTTGTGCAGGTTGTCGTAGGGGCTCAGGCGGCGCATGGCGGCATAGTCACTCGGGATGGCCGGATTGCCCCACTCGGCGTACTCCTGCCGGGTGAGGGGCAGCTCGGGATCCTGCATGGTGCCCAGCAGGTCGACGAAGGGAACTTGCAGCACGGCCCCGGCGAAACGGGTGGGCGCCTGGTTGAGTGCCGCAGCCACCAGCAGGCCGCCGGCGCTGCCGCCCATGGCGAACAGCCGGTCCGGATCGATGGCGGGATCCTGGGCCAGGCTGTCTGCCACCGTCAGGAAATCGTCCACGCTGTGTTGCTTCTGCTGGCCGCGCCCCTCCTTGTACCACGCCTCCCCCAGCAGGCCCCCGCCGCGCACATGGGCGATGGCGTAGACGAAACCGCGATCCAGCAGACTCAGCACCTGGGGCTGGTAGTAGGGGCGCATGGGGGTGCCATAGGCGCCATAGCCGTAGAGCAGCAGCGCCTTGGGCGCAGTGATGTCTTTGCGCCACACCAGAGAAACCGGCACCCGGACGCCGTCCTTGCCCACCACCCAGCGCCGTTCGCTCCGATAGAGGGGGTTCGCGACCGGTTTGTCAGCGGCTTGCCATTGACCGGAGGCGAGATCCAGCCAGCGCTGGTGCGGCGCCTCGGCCATGCCCTGGCGGCGGATCAGGATCTGCTGGCTGGCGGGATCATGGGCCCCCTGGATCCAGGCCGTGCCGGCTCCTTCGGTGAGCGGGAGGCTGTGGGTCAGCTTGCCGCCTGCATCCAGCACATCGAGCCAGTCGTCCCCTGCCTTGCGGTATTGCAGCACTGTGTAGCCGGCAAACAGGCGCCACTTCTCGAGCTCCCGGCCCTCGCCGGACCAGAGGGGTTGCCAGGGACCAGCCGCCAGGCTCGTCAGGCTGGGCGCCTGATAAAGTCCCATGGCCCCGTCCTGGTTGCTCTTGACAAGCACCCTCTCCCCCTGGGTATCCAGGTAGTATTCGAGCCCACGCTCACGGGCCCTGAGCAGGGTCGGGCCGCCCTCATCCAGCAGGTATTGCTCCGAGCCGTCGTGGTTGTTGCTCTGCAGCACCAGGTGGCGGTTGTCCGTGGTGCGATAGAGGCTGAGCAGCCAGGCGGGATCGGCCTCCTGGTGCACCAGCGCCTCCTTGCCGGCCTGCCAGGCCCACAGCTGCCAGGGGCGCAGGGTGTGGCGCTCGTTGGCGATGGTGTAGAGGATCTTGCCATCCAGGCTCCAGAGCAGATCGCTGGCCCGGTGCGCCAGGGTGGTGAGCGTCTCGCCGCTCGCCAGATCCAGCACTGTGATGCGGTAGTCCCTATCCCCACGGTTGTCTTCGGCCAGGGCAAGCAGGCGGCCATCCGGGTGCAGGGCCCAGGCGGCGATCTCGTAGTAACCCTCGGCGGGCTGACGGGGGGCCTGCCGCTGGCGGGAGGCGGAGCGGGCGTCGCTGCGCTGCCACAGGCTGCCGTCCGCCTCCATGCGCCATTGGCTGCCCGCCTGAGTCAGCCACTCCTTTGGCAGGGGCTCGCCCCGCTCCCTGGCCTGCCACTCGCCTTGCAGCGTTGTTTCGAGGGGCTTTTGGGCGGCGAGTTGCTCGTCGGTCCAGCGGTTCTGCTCGCGCAGCAGCGCCAGCAGCTCGGGGGCGCGGCGACTGTTGTCACGCCAGCCGCCATAGGGATCGAGGCGGGCTATCTCCCCCTTCATCAGTTGTGGACGCTCGGGGATAAGGGGCGCTGCCACCTGGGTTGCCTCAGGAAGCGGGGCGGCAGGGGCCGGGGTGGCCAGTAGGCTGGCCAGTACAAACAGGCTGTGCATCAGATCCCCACGAAGGTGTAGCGCAGGCTGGCACTCAAGGTGCGCCCGCTCTGGGTGAAGAGGGAGGCGTCGGTACCGGCTTCCAGCCCGGCCACGTCCTGATAGCGGGTGTAACGGGTGTCGAACAGGTTATCGAGCTTGAGGTTGACCTTGAGGGCATCGGTGACCAGCCAGTCCGCCGTCATGGCGAGACTGAACCAGCCTGCGCTCGTGAGGCAGGCATCCTGGCTCTTGGTCAAGCTGTTGCCGCAGGTGGGCACTCTGTCCATGGCCGCGGCGTAGTCCGCCTGCACCCCCAGGCTCCAATCATGGGTCTGGTAGCTCAGGCGAGTGTTGCCCTCCAGCGGGGTCAGAGTGCGCAGCGCCTCGCCCTGGCTGTCTTCCCCGTCGACCCAGCCGAGCTTGGTGGCCAGCTCCCACTCCTGGGTCAGCCAGTAGCTGGCGGCGATTTCCGCGCCCCAGGTCTCGGCCTTGGCCACGTTGCGGTACTGGCGCAGGATGACGCTGTCACTCAGGCGCAGCCCCACCTCGCGCCAGTCGATGAAGTTGTTGTAGCGGTTGTAGAAGAGGGCCGGCTTGATGCTCCAGTTGTCCCCCTCGCCGCTGAGCCCCCACTCAAAGCTGTGGCTGGTCTCCTCCTTCAGATCCGTGTTGGCGATGATCTGGAATGGCGGCAGGGCGAAGTAGTGGGGAATGTTGCCGTAGACCTTGTCGTAGGAGGGGGCCCGAAAGCCGTTGGCATAGCTGAGCCAGCTGCGCCACTGCTCGTTGACGCGGTAGCTGGTGGCAAGACTCGGGGAGAGATGCCAGCTGTGGTTCTCGCCCTGGTTGCCATCTTGCGGGCGCAGCCACTGGTGATCCATGCGCAGGGTGGGGGTGAACTGCCACCGGCCCAGGGTCGCCACATCGCCGAGCCAGACGCCGGCCCGGTCGGTGCGGGCACTGCTGAAGGGCTCGGACTGGCTGGGCTGGGGCACTCCCGCCTCCAGGCTCAGCTTCTCCACCGGCCGCTCGTGGCGGGTACGCTCCAGCTCGACGCCGTAGCTCAGCTTGTGGGCGATGTCGCCGGTGACGAGATCCCGGCGCACGTCCAGCTCGCTGCCGACCCTCTCTTCGGTGAAGGTGGAGAGCTCCCGCTCGCTGCGGTAGCGGGGATAGCCGCTCAGCAGGTCGTTTTGCAACAGGCTGCGCTTGTTGGCGCTGTTCTTGGAGTGGTTGCCATAGAGGCTCCAGATGAACTGATCCGCCAGCAGACTGCCGAGATCGTTCGCCTCCCAGCCAAGCTTGCCCCCCTGGGTGCGCTGGCTGCCCTGTTCGCTGTACTGGCGCACCTGCCACTTGCCGTCGGGCTGGGGCACTTCGCGCGGCCCCTGATCCCGCTTCGCATTGTCTTCGAAGTAGTCGAGCTCGAGGCGCAGCAGGTGGTGATCGCTTAGCGGGAAGCGGGAGCTGGTGGAGGCGCTGAGGCCGTCCAGATCCGCCGGGATGCGGCTCTCGTCATAGTTGGCGGTCTCGTGCCCCTGCCAGCCGGAGACCCGCAGCAGGTGCTCGCTATCCAGCAGCCGGGCGGCGCCGGTGGCGCTCAGCTTCTGCTTGTCGCTGCTGCCGTCCTGCAGCACCTTGCTGCCCAGATAGGCATCCTGCCCCTGCAGGTAGTCCTCTGGCTGCTTGGTGCTGATGACGATGGTGCCGCCGATGGCGTCCGAGCCATGGAGGGAGGAGCCGGCCCCCTTGGCGACCTCAATCTGCTTGACGTCATCGAGATCGAAGCTGAAACGGCCCACCTTGTCGTTGAGGTCGTCGGCGCCGAAGCCGTCGCTGACCCGCACCCCATCCTTGATGATCAGCACCCGGTTGCCGCCCATGCCGCGGATGATGATGTTCTGCGGCCGGCCGGCGGAGCCGGTCACCGAGACCCCGGGCTCGTTCTTGAACACGTCGGTGAGCTCGGTGGCGATCTGGCGATCCAGCTCTACCTCCGTGATGACGGTGATGGAGCCGGAGACATCGGACAGCTTCTGCTCGATGCGCTGTCCCTTGACCACTATGGTCTCGTGGGCCCTGGGTTCGGGATCTGTCCCGGCGGGATCGCTGGCGGCCAGGGCTGTACCGGACAGCAGCATGGGCCAGTAGTGAAGCAGTGTTTTCATTGTTGATAATGATTTTTATTTAAGCCTGAAGGGCGCGGATTATTGCAGATGAATCCCTTCGTATCAACGATTGATAATCATTATCATCTTTGTTTTATGATCTTGATCAGACTGCATTTTTTTGAGAGATGAATCAGTAGTTGCAGGGCATACGTTTGTGAAGGGCACTGACCGGGGGAGGGGAAGTGGAGTGTCCCGCCTGGATCTTGAGACAATAAAAAGCCCGCCGAGAAGGCGCAATGCTGTTCAGATAAGCACATTTTTGACTAATTATTCATAAATGCGACTTGAGTTGGGGGAGCAAGGCTGTTTCCAGTCGATGTTCCTTCAGCCTTTATCCAGCGTGGCTTGCAATAGAAAGAGGGAGGCATCATGCCTCCCTCATTTTTTAGCCCTGATACTACGTGGACTGGAACTCAAATTCTCTTAAGTGAACAGCATTGCGCCGAGAAGGCGGGCTGGTTGGATGCGTGCGAGCACCTATGGGGTGCGATAGAAGCGGTTGAGCTCGTTCATCACCTGGATCATGGCCCCCATGTCCGGGGTGCCGTGCTTGATGGGGCGATAGGTGGCGCGATCCAGCAGTTCGAAGTCACCCTGCTTGTTGAACTGGGTGATGGTGTTGTCCTGATAGATGGCAAAGTCATTCTGATCGCCGGCCAGCAGCCAGTTGCGCGGGCTGTTGTCGAACAGGCTGCGCCCCGTGCTGTAGTCCCGAGGGGGGTTACGTACCCCCAGCATGCCCTTCATCAGGGTCGGCACCAGATCCAGGTGGCTGCTTGCCTGCTCCTGTGGCTGGCTCTCGACACCGGGCCAGGCGAGCACCAAAGGAACCTGCACCTGATAGGGGGAGTAGTTGCTGCCATAGCCCCAGCTGTTGCTCTGGGTTTCGTTGAACTCCTGGCCGTGATTGGAGGTGATGACGACTATGGTCTGTTCACTCAGCCCCTGCTGCTGCAGCCGGGAGAGCATCTGCTCCAGCAGTTGGTCGGTGTAGAACACCGAGTTCTTGTAGCGATTCTCCAGCTTTTGCAGGTTCTCGGGTCTATAGGCGGTGGCCGGGTTGAAGCGCGTCAGCTCGGGCTGGAAGGGGCCCTTGAGGCTGGCGGGCACCTGATAATCCCCCGGGCTCGAGAGATAGACCAGGGAGAACCAGGGCCTGTCCGCGGTGCGTGTGCCAAGCCACTGCTGCCAGTCGCCGATGAGGCGAGTGTCATCACTCTGGCGGGAGACAAACACCTGCTTGCGCAGGCCAGCGAGCAGGCTCTGCTGATATTGCTGGGCATCTTCCAGCGCACCGAACAAGCCGAACTGGTAGTCCTGGCGCAGCATCTCGTCGAACAGCACCGGCGGGCGCTTGTCGGCACGGATATCGCCATAGTAGTGGCCCGGCAGCCCGTAGAAGAGGCTGAACATCCCCATGGCGTCATCGTTGCCGCCACTCATGTGGTTGGCAAAGTTGAGGTGTTGATCCGCATAGCGCTGCAGATTGGGCATGTTGATGTTGTTGAGCATGTCGGCCCGCAGGGAGTCGACCACCACCACCAGCAGGTTCTTGTGCTCGGCCGGGGCACTCACGCTGAGGGGGCGCAGGGGGTAGAGCAGGCGATGCTCGGCGCTACCCTGGTTCTCGGCCTTCTTCTCATACTGCTCGAGATCGAGCCAGCCATGCTTGGCCAGGAAGCTTCTGGCTGTCATGGGGTAGGAGAGCGGGAAGTTGGCGCGCTGCATGGTGATGGGCTGATACAGGGTTGCATCGGCCCAGCTGTTGACGAGGTGAGTCAGCATGAAGCAGACCAGCAAGGCCAGTCCCACCTGATTGCCGTACTGGCGGCGTTTGCGCTTGTTGATCTTGCGCCACACATAGGCCGACAGCAGCAGTTGCAGCAGGAAGATGGTGGGCACGGCGACGAAGATGATGCTCCAGATCGAGCCCTCTTCGGTCTGGGCCTGATCCAGCAGCAGTTGCCACACCTGGCCATTCAAGTGGAACTTGAACAGCTGGAACACCTGGGTGTCGATGAGCAGCAGCACCTGCGCCAGGGTGGCGATGATGGCCGAGATGAAGCGCAGTGGCTTCTCTCTGGGCAGCACGAAGCTCAAGGGGAAGACGGTCAGCAGATAGGTGACGAAGCTCAGGAACGAGAAATGACCTATCCAGCTGATGATGAGATAGGTGACCCCGAGCGTGGTCGATGGCCAGCTGATGGAACCCAGATAGCGGGTCGCGATCAGCATGGCCAGGAGGATGTTGAAGAAGGAGAACCAATGCCCCCAGGTGATCAGGCGAGAAACGTTATCACGATAGGGGTTGCCGGTTTCGACCATAATGATCCATCTGCTTGAAAAACATCAAAGAATGCGAAGAAACTCAGTGAGCATCGTGGCGATGATCCACCGAGGCGGTGAGCGCCTGGATGTACTTCTCGGTGATCGCCTGACGCTGGGCCGGGGCCATACCGTTGATGATGTTGGTGGTCAGGTTGCCAAGCACCATGAGACTGAGATCCACCGGCGCCTTGTGTTTCTCCAGGGCGGTGATCAGGTCGTTCATCAGGGCGTCAAACTGCTCGTTATTGTACTTTGATACGATGGGCATAATCTTGGGTTCATCTCGGTTCAAAGCGCCTTATAATACTTCACCCTTTCGGCTAACACTATGGCTTTGTGACATGAGTCTCGATATCGACAAGATCATTCTTCACTCCCTGCGCGCCGGCAATGACGGTCAGCCGCACGCCGATACCCGCAGTCAGACTCTGCCTGCCGACGAGGCGGTGCAAGGGCTGATGGCAGAACTGCATCGCATCTACAACGGCAAGGGTGGCAAGGGCTTCGGCTTCTTTGCCGACCCGGAAGCCGACGTCGCCGAGCTGGCAGAAGGTGAAGAGGCTCCCAGACAGCCGTCACCGGCCTTTCGCATCGCCCTCGAACAGCTGCTTGGCGAGCAGACCGAATTCGTCCCCTTCTCTATTACCCTGACCCAGATGCTGGTCAAACAGTTGGTGGAGCACGCCTTGGACGAGCAGGGGGTGTTGCTGATTGCCAAGTACAACTATGTGGGGGTGGATTACCTGATGATCGCCCTGCTGGAAGGCAAGGAGAGCGTCACCGTGAGCGAGGCGCTGGAGCTGCACCACATCCAGTACCTGGATATCGGCAAATTGAACCTGGTGGCCCGCATCGATCTCACCGAGTGGAAAACCCAGGGGGATTCGCGTCGTTATATCACCTTCAGCAAGGGCCGGGTCGGTCGCAAGCTGGGGGATTTCTTCATGGATCTGCTGGGGGCCCGGGAGGGCATGGATGCCAAGATCCAGAACAAGGGGTTGCTGCAGGCGGTGGACGATTACTGCGACAGCCGCCAGCTCGAACCGGCCGAACGCAATGACTACAAGAAGCAGGTCTTCAAATATTGCACCGAGCAGGCCAGCGCCGGCGAGGAGATCGAGATCAAGGAGCTGTCGGCGGAATTGCCCGGTGATGGGGACCTCGATTTTTACAGCTTCATCGGTCAGGAGTACGAGCTGGAGGAGCGCTTCCCGGCGGACCGTTCCACCCTGCGGGGCCTGACCAAGTTCGTCGGTTCCGGCGGCGGCCTGACCTTGAGCTTCGAGCAGAAGCTGTTGAACAGTCGGGTGTTTTACGATCCCCAGACCGACACGCTGACCATCCGTGGTGTGCCGCCCAACCTCAAGGATCAGCTGCTGCGCCAGTCATAATGTGATCTACTCGCCATTTCTGGCAAAAAGGCATCGGAGTCCGCTCCGATGCCTTTTTATTTAAGGGGGAGATGAACTTGGAATCCGGCTTGGTACTTTTGTTAACACATTAAACCAAATAATGGAGATGAAAGGGTTTTCATTGAGGTGAAACCCCTTTCATTGGTGTAAATTTATTTCTTTTTGGTAATTAGTTTTCTGTGCAAGGCCAAAAATATGGCGATAAATCCCGATAAGTCGCTGAAATAAGAAAATGTTTTCATAACTTTCTGGAAGAAAATACGTAATTGCATTTCAAAAATGCGAGGCGTGTCATGTGAGGCATTGACTGCTTGGGATAATATTCATCTGCACACAATGCTCTTACAGCGCGGAACTAATACAAGGAAAGGCTCATGAAAAAGAAATTGCTGTCATCCCTGATCGGTCTGGCTACCCTGGGCGTGGCCTGCTCTGCCACTGCTGCCATTGATGAAGGTCAGCTGACCATCTGGATCAACGGTGACAAGGGCTACAACGGCCTGGCCGAAGTCGGCAAGAAGTTTGAAGCCGAAACCGGCATCAAGGTCACCGTCGCCCACCCGGATCAGGTTGAAGTCAAATTCCAGCAAGCCGCCGCCACCGGCAACGGCCCGGACATCTTCTTCTGGGCTCACGACCGTTACGGTGAGTGGGTCAAGTCCGGTCTGCTGGTTCCCGTGACCCCGAATGCCGCCACCAAGGCCAAGTTCGAGCAATTCGCCTGGGATGCCATGACCGTCGATGGCAAAACCTATGGCTACCCGGTCGCGGTAGAAGCCGTCAGCCTGATTTACAACAAGGATCTGTTGCCCAACCCGCCGAAGACCTTCGAAGAGATCGCCAAGATCGACGAAGACCTGAAGAAAAATGGCAAGCGCGCCATCATGTGGGCCTATGACACCCCCTACTTCAGCTACCCCCTGGTGGCTGCCAACGGTGGTTATGCCTTCAAGAAGACCGCCACCGGCTATGACGTCAAAGACACCGGCGTGAACAACGCAGGTGCCAAGGCCGGCGTCGGCTACATCTCCGAGATGATCAAATCCGGTCACCTGGAGAAGGGCATCGACTACGGTGTGATGGACGCCAAGTTCAACAAGGGCGAAGTGGCCATGATGATCAACGGTCCCTGGGCCTGGAGCAACCTGGACAAGAGCGGCATCAAGTATGGCGTAGCCCAGCTGCCGACCCTGAAAGGCAAGCCGGCCAAGGCCTTCGTTGGCGTACTGGGTGCCACCATCAACGCCGCCAGCCCGAACAAGGATCTGGCCATCGAGTTCCTCGAGAACTACCTGCTGACCGATGCCGGTCTGGCGCCGATGAACGCCGACAAGCCGCTGGGTGCCGTGGCTCTGAAGTCCTTCCAGAAGACCCTGGAAGCCGACCCCAACATCAAGGCCACCATGCTGAACGCCCAGAACGGCGAACCGATGCCGTCCGTGCCCGAGATGAGCCGTTTCTGGTCCTCCTTCGAAACCGCCCTCAAGAACGTCACCTCTGGCCGTCAGGGTGTTGACGAAGCCCTGGATACCGCTGCCAAGCGTATAGTCCAGTAAGCATGCACTACCCGGGAGGCCTTCGGGCCTCCCACTCTCTCAATCTCTCTTGGCGCAATAAAGGTTAATTGGCATGGAAGTAGTACCTTCTATCGAATCCTATGCCGGTCCGAAGAAAGACAAGTACGTCTGGCTGAAATGGACCATGGCGGCACTGATCGCAGTGCTTAATGGTTATGCGGCCGTGATGATGTATGCCAGCGGCGAGTGGGTATTTGCCCTGCTCGATCTGGTGGTCGTATCCGTCGGTCTCTATGTCTTCATGAACAAGAAGACCTATGCCCACCGTTATATTTTCCCCGGTGTGGCAGGCATGGTTGTTTTTATCATCTTCCCTCTTGCCTACACGATCGGCATCGCCTTCACCAACTATTCGGGATCCAACTTGCTCTCCCTTGAGCAGGCACGGGATTACCATCTGAAAAAAACCTACAAGGTGACCGGCGGTGAATTCGATTTCACCCTCCTGGGTGGTGAGAACAATCAGTTTCAGCTGCTGCTGAAACAGGACGAGCAATCCTTTATCAGTCAACCCCTTACCTTGCTGAACAACAAGGCGCGTACCCTGGCCGTCCGTGAAGGACGGGTCCGTGACGAGCCCCAGGTTGTTCAGTTGCAGCCTCTGGACGGGGCCACGGTCGGCGAGGCGGCACCCATTCGTGCCATCGTTGATCACCGCACCCACCTGAGTGCCCTGGATGTGGTACTGCCCGAAGGCAATATCCATCTGACCCTGAGCAGCCTGCGCAAGTTTGCCGCCCAGAAACAGCTCTATACCCAGCTGGTCGACGGCGCCGTGCTCAAGTCCGGCGTCATGATCAAGGACAGCAACCTGCTGCGTGACAACCAGAGCGGCGAGCTGATGCTGCCCAACGGTGACACCGGCTTCTACCAGTACATCGATGCGGAAGGTCACTTCGTCGGCAAGGGCGTTGCCCCCGGTTTCGTGGTGAGCGTGGGTTGGAAAAACTTCATGCGCATCATGACGGACCCGGGTATCCAGAGTCCCTTCATGCAGATCTTCGTCTGGACCGTGATCTTCTCCGCCTGTTCGGTGGCGTTCACCCTGGCGATCGGCATGGTGCTGGCGTGTCTGGTGCAGTGGGAGCAGCTCAGGGGGCGTGGTTTCTACCGGGTCATGCTGATCCTGCCCTATGCGATACCGGCGTTCATCTCCATCCTGGTGTTCAAGGGCTTGTTCAACCAGAACTTCGGTGAAATCAACCTGTTCCTGGAAGCGGCCTTCGGCATCAAGCCGGACTGGTACACCAATCCCTTCCTGGCCAAGGTGATGATCCTCATCGTCAACACCTGGCTCGGTTACCCCTACATGATGATCCTCTGCATGGGCCTGCTCAAGGCCATTCCGGAAGATCTCTACGAGGCGTCCGCCATGGACGGGGCGGGGCCGGTACAGAACTTCTTCAAGATCACCGTACCGCTCTTGATGAAGCCGCTGACACCGCTGTTGATTGCATCCTTTGCCTTCAACTTCAACAACTTCGTACTTATCCAGTTGTTGACGAACGGGGCGCCGGACATCATCGGGGCCACCACGCCGGCCGGGACCACCGACTTGCTGGTGAGCTACACCTACCGGATCGCGTTCCAGGGCTCGGGTGGTCAGGACTACGGTCTGGCCAGTGCCATCGCCACCGCCATCTTCCTCATCGTGGGTGCGCTGGCCTTGCTCAACCTGAAATTGTCCAAAGCCGACAAGCAACTGTAAGGAGGCTTCAACATGGCAATCGTACAACCCAAATCAGTCAAATACCGGGTGTGGGCAACCCACCTGGTGATGTGGGGCTTCCTGGCACTGATCATCTTCCCGCTGATCATGGTCATCGCCATCTCGTTCCGTAACGGCAACTTCTCGGTGGGGGAGATCATCCCCACCAATCCGACCCTGGATCACTGGAAGCTGGCGCTGGGCATCTCCATCACCAACGCCGATGGCAGCATCACGCCGCCGCCGTTCCCGGTGCTGACCTGGCTGTGGAACTCCATCAAGGTGGCGGGCATCACCGCCCTGATGATAGTGGTGCTCTCCACCACCTGTGCCTACGCCTTCGCCCGTCTGCGGTTCCGTGGCAAGTCCACCATCCTGCAGGGCATGCTGATCTTCCAGATGTTCCCGGCGGTGCTGGCACTGGTGGCCATCTACGCGCTCTTCAACAAGATCGGTGACTACATCCCCTGGCTGGGTCTCAACACCCACGGCGGCCTGATCCTGGCCTACATGGGGGGCATTGCCCTGCACGTCTGGACCATCAAGGGCTACTTCGAGACCATCGACTCCTCCCTGGAGGAGGCGGCGGCCATCGATGGCGCTACTCCGTGGCAGGCGTTCCGCCTGATCCTGCTGCCCCTGTCGGTGCCCATTCTGGCGGTGGTGTTCATCCTGGCCTTCATCGGTTCCATCACCGAGGTGCCCATGGCCTCCATCCTGTTGCAGGATGTGAACAATCTGACCCTGGCGGTCGGGGCCCAGCAGTACCTCTATCCGCAGAACTACCTGTGGGGTGACTTCGCCGCAGCCGCCGTGCTGTCAGGCTTCCCCATCACGGTCGTCTTCCTGCTCGCCCAGCGCTGGCTGGTGGGCGGTCTGACCGCAGGCGGCGTGAAAGGTTAACGGTTCATGGCCGGGGGAGCTGGCTCCCCCCGTCATCACGATTTGCAAAGATTCAAGAGCGGAGCTCGACATGGCTGAAGTAGTACTCAACAACGTTCGCAAAAATTACGACCCGGCTGTCCACAAGGACACCCTGCGCAGCATCAACCTCGACATCAAGGAAGGGGAGTTCATCGTCTTCGTCGGCCCGTCCGGCTGCGGCAAGTCCACCCTGCTTCGGATGATCGCGGGTCTGGAAGACATCACCAGCGGCGAGCTGACCATCGGCGGGCGCTACATGAACGACGTGCCGCCGGTGGAGCGCAACGTCGGCATGGTGTTCCAGTCCTACGCCCTCTACCCGCACATGAACATCTACGAGAACATGGCTTTTGGCCTCAAGCTCAAGAAGATGGACAAGGAGAATATCCACAAGCGGGTGATGCGCGCCGCCGAGATCCTGGGTCTCGAGCCGCTGCTGGACCGTAAGCCCAAGGCCCTTTCTGGCGGTCAGCGTCAGCGGGTCGCCATCGGCCGCTCCATCGTGCAGCAGCCGCAGGTGTTCCTGTTTGACGAACCGCTGTCGAACCTCGACGCCGCCCTGCGGGTCAAGATGCGCATCGAGATCGCCAAGCTGCACAAGGAGCTCAACTCCACCATCATCTACGTGACCCACGACCAGGTGGAGGCCATGACGCTGGCCAACCGCATCGTGGTGCTGAGCCCGCTCAAGGGCGAGGCGGCCACCAACCTGGAGCAGTTCGGCACCCCCCTCGAGCTCTACCACAACCCGGACAACAAGTTCGTGGCGGGCTTCATCGGCTCCCCCAAGATGAACTTCCTGGCGGGCGAGCTGGTGGAGATCGGGGAGCAGGAGTGCGTGGTCAAGCTCACCTCCGGCGATACCGTGCGTGCCCGGGTGGATGCCCGTCGCGGCGCGGTGGGCGACAAGGTGGAGCTGGGCATTCGCCCCGAGCACCTGGTGCCGCTGGGTCATGCCCATGCCGACAGCCGCGTGAGCGGCGTGGTGCAGGTAGCCGAACACCTGGGGGCCGAGTCCTTCGTCTACATGGACGTGGATGGTCACGACTTCACCGTCAAGGCGAGCTCCGACATCGACGTGGCCACCGGCCAGGAGTACAGCGTCGGCATCCCGGCCGAAGCCTGCTACCTGTTCGATGCCAAAGAACAGGCGTTCCCGCGCACGGCCAAATATATCCGCGCCTGAGAGGGCGAGAGTGCCAGGTTTTCCTTTCTATACGTTCAATGCCTTTTGCCGGTCGCAAGACCGGCTTTTTATTGCCCGTCATCCGAAGCCCGGGTTTCGGCCAGCGGGCGGCTGGCCGGGGCCCGTCACTGCCCGTGCTTGTCTGACTCGAGGGCGGCGGTGACGTCCGGCACGAAGTGCTGGCTGGTGAGCGGCGGGCGCTCATACCCTTCGGTCTTGATGGGGGGCAGGGTGATGGGCTCGTAGTGGATCGCCTCGTAGGGCACCTTGCCAAGGAGGTGGGAGATGCAGTTGAGGCGGGCGCGGCGCTTGTCGTCGGCGTCCACCACGAACCAGGGGCAATCCTCGGTATCCGTGTAGGTGAACATGTCATCCTTGGCGCGGGAATACTCGACCCAGCGGGAGCGGGATTGCAGATCCATGGGGCTGAATTTCCAGCGCTTGATGGGGGTGTTGATGCGCTCCTTGAAGCGTTTCTCCTGCTCTTCGTCGCTGACCGAGAACCAGTATTTGATGAGGGTGATGCCGGAGCGGATCAACATCCGCTCGAATTCGGGGCAGGCGCGCAGGAATTCGCGATACTCGTCGTCGCTGCAAAAGCCCATCACCCGTTCGACCCCGGCCCGGTTGTACCAGGAGCGGTCAAACAGCACCATCTCGCCCGCCGAGGGCAGGTGCGCCACGTAGCGCTGGAAGTACCACTGGGTGCGCTCCCGATCCGAGGGGGCGGGCAGGGCGGTGACCCGGCAGACCCGGGGGTTGAGGGGCTCGGTGATCGCCTTGATGACGCCCCCCTTGCCCGCGGCGTCGCGCCCCTCGAACAGCACCACCACTTTGAGCCCCTCCTGCTTGACCCACTCCTGCAACTTGACCAGCTCCTCCTGCAGGTGGGCCAGGTGATGTTCGTAGGTCTTCTTGTCCAGACGGGGGCGTTTCTTGCTCTTTTCCTTGGCCATCATCCTCTCCTTGGTGACTCCTCGTTGTGAGTCTCTCCAGCTTGCACCAGGCGGGCACCCCTGCCAAGGGTGGCGTGTTACACTGCCGCCTCATCAGCCGCTGGCAACAGAAAAACAGGAAAGCCAGTTTCATCGCCGCTGGCAACAGGAGAAAACATGAAGCAGTTTATGGAGATAGCGGGCCGCCGCATGGCCTATCTGGACGAGGGGCAGGGTCCGGCACTGCTCTTTGGCCACAGCTACCTGTGGGACAGTGCCATGTGGGCACCGCAAATCGAGGCCCTCAAGGGGCAGTATCGCTGCATCGTGCCCGAGCTTTGGGGTCACGGGGATTCCGATGTGCTGCCCGAGGGGCCCTGCACCCTGGCGACCCTGGCCCGGGATCACCTGGCGCTGCTCGATGCCCTTGGCATCGACGAGTGCGTGCTGGTGGGGCTCTCCATCGGTGGCATGTGGGGCGTGGAGCTGGCGCGCATGGCGCCTGCTCGCCTCAAGGGCCTGGTGCTGATGGACAGCTTCGTCGGCCTTGAACCCCAGATCACCTGCGAGCGCTATCTCGGCATGCTGGCGATGATCGAGCAGGTCGGCGCCGTGCCTGCGCCCATCGCCGATCAGGTGGCGCCGCTCTTCTTCGCCCATCAACCGGACGCGGCCCTGATGGCCGGTTTCAAGGCACGGCTGGCCCAATGGCCCGCCGACAAGGTGGCGAGCCTGGTGGCGGTGGGGCGCAGCTTCGTGACCCGGGAGGATCGCATCGACTGGCTCGAAGAGATGAGGCTGCCCGCACTGGTGATGACGGGGTGCGAGGACAAGGCTCGCCCTGTGCTGGAGGGGTATCTGATGGCCGAGGTGCTGGGGTGCCCGTTCAGGGAGATCCCGGGGGCCGGTCACATCTCGACCCTGGAGAACCCCGCGTTCATCAACCGGGCGCTCGCCGAATTTCTCGCCGAAGTGGCAGGGTGGCGCTGCGCCGGATAGCCGTAAAAAAGGAGCCATGGGCTCCTTTTTTGTTGTCGAGCCCGGATGGGGCTACCAGATGTAGCCCACCCCGAAGCCTGCATAGAGTTCTCCCTGATGCTGGACGATGGGGCTGTCCGCGATGTCGTCGTCGTAGCGCTCGTAGTTGATGCCAAAGCCGCCAATCCAGTTGGCGCTGAAGCGATAGCTGCCGATGAGGGAGACCATGGGGGAGAGGGTGGTGCCCGTGTTCCACGCCGGCCTGTCCGCCCTCGCTTCGTCTTGCGAGACACCGCCGAAGTAGTAGTTGGCGAGGTTGTGGCTGCGCAGCATCACGCCGGCTCCCGGCATCAGCAGCAGGGGGCCGCGGATGATGGGGAAGTTGGCCCACAGCATCAGCTCCTGACCGTTGCTGGTACCGGTCACATCCGTGGTGGCCCGCACGCTCCAGAGGGCGTAGGGAGTGATGAGATCGGCCCCAACACCGGCCTCGAACTGCCCCTTGCGCTTCTCCATGCCATGGAGGAAGGGATCGTCGTCCGGGTCCAGGTTGCCAAAGCGCATCCGGCCGAAGGCATAGGTCGAGAGGTTGCCATCCCGGCTCAGGTAGTAGCGGGCCCGATCCCCCAGATACATCAGGTTGTCACCAAAATAGAGGGCCCCCGGGATGGGCATCAGGGTATCGTCCTGGTGCTGGTAACGGGCCTGACCGCCGATGACGGCCCCGCCCAGCACCAGCCCCTTGGGAATGGGGCTGTCAGGGCTGTCGCTGGAGAAGGCGCTGAGGGCCCCGATATCGAGGTCTGCCCGGACGGGAGAACAGAACAGCAGTGCCAGAAAGGCACCCAAAGAGGCATGGCGCAGGGCAGGGACTGGGGACATGACACATCCTTGTCGGTGGGTGGGCGTGGGAACGAATCAGACCGGCGTAGCAAGTCAAACGGATGTCGGTTTTCAATTAAACCCGACAAGGCAAGCATGAGCCAGCGTCACGGAGGTGCTGCTGGTGGCCGGTATCTGGAAGGGGCGAGACCCGGCCTCGCCCCTTGCCAGGGTCAGGGGGCGGGGCGGGGGAGATCTTCCCGCTTGGGCCAGGCATTGAGCACCGCTTTGACCAGGGTGGCGAGGGGAATGGCGAAGAAGACGCCCCAAAAGCCCCACAGACCGCCAAACACCAGCACGGCGATGATGATGGCCACCGGGTGCAGGTTGACCGCCTCGGAGAAGAGCAGGGGGACCAGCAGGTTGCCGTCGAGGGCCTGGATCACGAAATAGGCCACCATCAGCCAGGCGAAGTCGGGGGTCAGCCCCCACTGGAACAGGGCCACCATGGCCACCGGCACGGTCACCGCGGCGGCACCGATATAGGGGATGAGCACGGAGAAGCCCACCGCGACCGCCAGCAGGGCGGAGTAGCGCAATCCCATCAGGGCGAAGGGCACATAGGTGGCGATGCCGACGATGACGATCTCGATCACCTTGCCGCGGATGTAGTTGATGATCTGGTCGTTCATCTCCACCCAGACCCGGTTCACCAGGGTGCGGTTGCGGGGCAGGAAGCGGCGCAGGCCTCCCATCAGCACCTGTTTGTCCTTGAGCATGAAGAAGACCATCAGGGGCACCAGGATGGCGTAGATGAGGATGGCCACCACGTTGATGAGGGAGCTCAAAGAGGCGCTCACCAGTTGTTCGCCGCCGGTCAGGATGCGCTGGCGAATGTTGTCGATGATGGTTTCCACCAGGCTGACGTCGATGATCTCGGGGTATTTTTCCGGCAGGGTGCGCACATAGTCCTGGGCATGGGCCAGCATGGCGGGGGCCTCCTTGGCCAGGTTGACCCCCTGGCTCACCAGCGTCGGGATGAGGCCCAGCAGCATCAGGGTCGTCACCGTGATGAACAACAGCAGGACCAGGCTGGTAGCGACGGTGCGAGAGAGGCCGCCTCGTTGCAGGCGACTCACCGGCCACTCCAGCAGATAGGCCATCACCAGGGCCACCAGCAGCGGTGCCAGCAGATCCCCAAACAGCCAGAGCACGGCAAAGCAGAAGACCAGCAGCAGGAAGAGGGTGACGGCATCGGGGTCGGAAAAACGGGTCTGATACCAGCGCTTCAATACATCTAACATCGAGGCTTCCTTGAATGGCGGCTCACGGGGTGGGTGGCATGGGCTCGGGGGCGAGCAGGGCGTCCCGGGGGGGACGGGCAACGACGAGCAGCAGGGAGAGGCGGGTAGCTGACTCTTCCCGGGTCTGGACATGGTGACCCTGACGGTGCAGATAGGCGGGAATATCCTGCCGGGAGCCTGCATCCCCGAGCTGGATGCACACGGATTGACCGGGCCGGGCCTGGCGCAACCAGAGCTTGAGCCGGATGAGGGGCTCGGGACAACGCCAGGGGGTCAGGTCGAGCTGTTCCATGAGAACTCCATCGCGTGCGTGGCGGTCATTATGGCCGTGATGAGAGGATGAAACAACGCTTGTGGGCCTTGAATGGCAAGGGTATTCTGCCGATGCCCGCTGGGGTCTGATTGGAGATAGAGATAACGTGGCACGTTTTTCCCCCCTGATAGCATCGCTTCCCCTGTTGGTCACCCTGATGGGGGCGACCTTCCACGCCCAGGGGAGCAACCAGTTGCCCGACATCGGTACCGCCGGGGTCGCCGCACTGCCCATCGAGCAGGAGGTGCGCTACGGCAACGCCTTCATGCGTTTTGCCCGGGCGGGCCTGCCCATCATCGATGACCCCGTGCTCAACGAATACATCGACGATCTGGGCCAGCGGCTGCTGACCAATGCCGACGGGGTGCGCTTCCCGTTCACCTTCTTCCTCATCAACGATCCCAGCATCAACGCGGCGGCCTTCCTCGGTGGCCGGGTCAAGGTGCACACCGGCCTCTTCCTCTACGCCGAGAGCGAGAGCGAGCTGGCCTCGGTACTGGCCCACGAAATCACCCACGTGACCCAGCGTCACATCGCTCGTTACATGGAGGCACAGGCGAGCAGCTCCGCCATGACCCTGGCCGGCCTGGTGGGCTCCATTGCACTCGCGGTGATCAACCCCACCGCCGGCATCGCGGCCTTGCAGACCACGCTTGGCTTGTCGATGCAGTCGGCCATCAACTACACCCGGGACAACGAATACGAGGCGGATCGCATCGGCATGAAGACGCTGTATGACGCCGGATTCGATCCCATGGGCATGGCCAACTTCTTCCAGAAGCTGGCGGCGGAGTACCGCTATGCCAGCAAGCCGCCGGAGATGCTGCTGACTCACCCCCTGCCGGAGACCCGGATCAGCGAAGCCCGTGCCCGGGCCGGGAGCTATGGCGCGCGCGCCCTGCCGCCGAGCCTGGACTTCTGGCTGGCCAAGGTGCGCATCCAGGTGCGCTATGGCACCGAGACGCCCCAGGCGCTGCTCACCTACTTCGACAGCCGCCTGCAGAAGGGGGATTACCCCCTCAAGGATGCCGCCATCTATGGCAAGGCGCTGGCCCTGTTGCAGCTCAAGCGCACCGACGAGGCCGACACCCTGATGCAGGAGCTGGCGACCCGTCACCCGGAGGATCTCTTCGTGGTGGATGCCCTGACCGACATCGATCTCGCCAAGGGGCGCAGCGCCCAGGCCATCGCCAGACTGGAGCGCTTCCGCACCCGGATGCCGGACAACGAGGTGGTGGTGGTGAACCTCGGCAACGCCTATCTGGAGGGGGGCAACTACAAGAAGTCCATCGCCATCCTGGACCCTTATGCCCGGGAGCACGACGAGAACAGCCTGGCCTGGAGCCTGCTGTCGGACGCCTACCGCAAGGCGGGCAGAATGACGGACCTGCACATGGCACGGGCGGAGACCCTTTCCCTGCGCGGGGACTATCAGGCGGCCATCGACGAACTGATCGTGGCGCGGGGCACCACTAGCGACAAGCTGACCCTGGCCCGCATCGAGGCGCGTATCACCCAGCTGGAGCGGGCCAAGAAGGATCTGGACAGCCTCAAGGGCTGAGTCCGGAGCGGGTTGATGGCAGGCGGGGTGCTCCTTTGGGGGCACCCCGCCTTGTTTTGCAGGCTAAAATAGGGCCTTTCATCGGTTTCAACGCATCTTGATGATGAAGAAATGAATGTATTGGATGGCTCTGCTATGGGGCGCTCGCCAGGCGGCGTTTTATCTCGCTTATCTTCTGCTCGTCCAGCTCCCCCACCAGGGTCTCCAGCAGCGTGCCCCTGGCATCGAGCAGATAGCTGGTGGGCAGCGCCCCGGGCCTTGGGAACGGGAGGCGGGCGTCGTCATCCGGGATCATCAGGGGAACCCTGATGGCGTGGCGCCGTGCCAGCTCGGTCAGTTCGGCGGGAGAGGCGGGGTCATAGTGGATGGCGATCACCCGGATCTGACCTTCCTGGTGCAATGTTGCCAGCAGGGGCATCTCCCGCAGGCAGGGGGCGCACCAGGGAGCGAAGTAGTTGACCAGCAGTGGTTTGCCACCGAGCTCCGCGAGGCTGACCTTCTTTCCCGCGCCGTCGGTAAAGTCGGGTGCCGGGCTGCAGGCCCCCAGCAGGGTTGCCACAATCAGCCAACAGATCCGTTTCATTTCCATAGCCTTCCCGCTTACCCTGACCATCCGTTTCCCCTACAATAGCGCCATTTCTTGTCCCATCTTGCGATTAATCAGGGAGTTATCATGAGCGAGACCCAAATCTACCACAATCCGCGCTGCTCCAAGAGCCGTGAAACCCTGGCCTTGCTGGAACAGCACGGGGTCGCCCCCGAGGTGGTGCTCTATCTGGAGCAGGCCCCGAGTGAGGCACAGATCCGCACCCTCCTGAGTCAGCTTGGCTTCACGGATCCCCGACAGCTGATGCGCACCAAGGAAGAGCTCTACAAGGAGCTGGGGCTCGGCGAGGTGAGCGGCGATGATCTCATTCGTGCCATGCACCAGCACCCCAAGCTCATCGAGCGCCCCATTGTCATCAAGAACGGGCAGGCCCGCATAGGTCGTCCGCCCGAGCAGGTGCTGGAGATCCTCAAGTGAGCACCCGCTTCGCTCGCCTGCTGACCCTGGCCGGTTTTTTCGGCCTGCTGGCCTGGGTGCTGCTCTGGCACCTCTGGCTCTCGCCCCACCCGGATCTCGCCCCCTGGCTGTTGCCGGTGATCTGGACGGTGCCGCTGCTCTTCCCCCTCAAGGGCATAGTGCAGGGCAATCCCTACACCCACGCCTGGGGCAATTTCGTGCTGATGCCCTACTTCCTGCACGCCCTGACCCTGATCACCACGGATGAGGGGGAGCGGTGGCTGGCGGTGGTGGAGCTGGTGCTCACCACCCTGGCGTTTGTGGGCACCATCTATTATGCCCGCCTGCGTGGCCGCGAGCTGGGGCTGAGTATCCGCAAGAAGGAAGGCTGAGCCCCTCCCTGTCCGCCTGCTGGCGGGCAGGGTATGTGTCTGAAACCGACGCAAGCCAGCGAATGGCATCTGGCGGTATCGCCCCGAAGTGGCTTGCTTATCTTTTTGATTAATTTATGGATATTGATCGCTGATTGGCAGGGCAGCACCTCTGTTGATAGATCTGTCACCTGGTTTGCCAGCCTCAGTCAGCCCCTGTTATGCAAAAAGGGGTATGCTTGTGTTTTCAACAGACTCGAGTGATCCATATGACAATCCTGCGTTCCCCCCTGTTGCATAAGACCCTGCTGGCCCTGACCGTCTCCCTCTCCGTCAGTTCCCTCGCCGATGCCTGTACCCGCGCCGTCTATCAGGGGGAGGGAGCGCTGGTGGTGACCGGTCGTACCATGGACTGGCGCAGCGCCATGCCGACCAATCTCTGGGCGCTGCCCCGTGGCATCGCGCGGGAAGGGGAGGCCGGTGCGCACTCCATGACGTGGACGTCGCGCTACGGCTCCGTGGTGGCGGCAGGCTTCGATGCGGGCACCGCCGACGGCATGAACGAGAAGGGGCTGGTGGCCAACCTCCTCTATCTGACCGAGTCCGAGTATGTGACCCCGAGCGACAAGGATCCGCGCAAGACTCTCTCCATCTCGCTCTGGGCCCAGTACGCGCTGGACAACTTCGCCACCGTGGCCGATTCGGTCGCCGCCCTGTCGAAGGACGAGTTCTATGTGGTGACCACCCTGACCCCGGATGGCAAGCCGGGCCAGCTGCACCTCTCCCTCTCCGATGCGAGCGGCGATTCCGCCATCTTCCAGTACGTGGGGGGCAAGCTGCAGAGCTACCAACGACCGCAGCTATCAGGTGATGACCAACTCGCCGACCTTTGACAAGCAACTGGCCCTCAACGACTACTGGGAGGAGATTGGCGGTCTCACCATGCTGCCCGGCACCAACCGCTCGGCGGACCGTTTTGCCCGCGCCTCCTTCTACATCAAGACCCTGCCAAAGACCGACCAGGCCAACGAGGCGGTGGCCGGGGTGATGAGCGTGATGCGCAACGTCTCGGTACCCTTGACATCCTCCCCCACCTTAGCGCTTCGCGTCACAGGAGGGGGATTCCCATTACTGGGTGATAGCTGCTCGCGCAGTACCGGGTTCCTGCTTCATCGGGCGGCCTGATTGCACCGCGCCTCCACAGGCTAAAACGGCGTGTCCCGCCGCTAAAATATTGCGAGCGCCATTCACATCGGCGTTCGCCTCATAACCACACGCAGCGCATTTAAACTGGCTTTGCGTCTGGCGGTTATCCTTCGCAGTATGCCCACAACAGGCGCACTGCTGGCTGGTGTAGGCCGGGTTTA
>NZ_JBLUXC010000015.1:0-83996 GCF_048276795.1 Aeromonas sp. PS2Canimalfood6 | reverse complement strand
TTGCGGCGGAGCACCGTTGGAGGTGATCAAGCAATACATTCAAAACCAGCGGGGCTGACGCCCCGGCGAAATTCCCCTCCCACCTACGTCGGAGGGAGTCCCCTTTCGCATTTAAGATGGGTCACAAGCTCGACTACATCGTCAAGCGGGGCCTGGGGGGCGTCATGTTCTGGGAGATGGCGGGGGACTATGACTTCGACGCCGCGAAGAACGAGTACGTGATGGGCAGCACCCTCACCAGCCTCGCCTACGAGAAGTTCAGCAAGGCCGACAAGGCGGCCCTGAAGCAGAATGATCTGCCGGCTCCGGCTGCCCAGCTCGACATCGGCGTGAGCCTCTCCGGCTTCAAGGAAGGGGACTCCAACTACCCGATCAACCCGACCCTCAAGCTCACCAACAAATCGACCCAGACCATTCCGGGCGGCACCCGCATCGAGTTCCTGGTCCCCACCTCCACCTCAGACACCATCACCGACCAGAGCGGCATGGGACTGAAAGTGGTGGAGAGCGGTGGCAACCAGAACTCGGACGGCATCGCCAATGAGAAGGACTTCCACAAGGTGGCTCTGACGCTGCCGGCCTGGAAAGCCTGGACGCCGGGCACCGACGTGGAAGTGGCCATGACCTACTACCTGCCGGCCGCCGGCGTGCCGAGCGGCATGCGCCTGATTGCCGGCAGCCAGACCATAGGCCTGAAGTCCGACTTCCCGGCCCTGGCCGAGGCGGTGCTGGGCAGCAGTGGCGGTGGTGACGGCGGCAGCGGTGGCACCACCTGTGCCAGCCAGAATGTCAACCCGGCGGACTACAATGCCTATCCGGCCTGGCCGCGCGGGGATCACGCCAATGGCAACGACCGCATGACCAACGACAAGGCGGTGTGGCAGGCCAACTGGTGGACCAGCAGCGAACTCAGAGCGGGCGACGGCAGCTGGAAACTGATATGCAGCTACTGAGTTGTCCAGGCTGCTATACCAGCAGCGAACTCAGAGTGGGCGACGGCAGCTGGAAGCTGGTGTGCAGTTACTGATGACCGTTTGAGCGGCAGGCCGGCACTTTGCATGGCCTGTTCTCTCGCAAGGCAATGACCCAATCCGGAGCCCAGGCTCCGGATTTTTTTGTGCCTTGTATCAGGAGAAGGAGGGGAAAAGGGCAGGGGCGGTGCCATAAAAAAAGACCGCTCCGAAGAGCGGCCAATTGCCACCAAGGCAATCTGCGGGGTGACCCCCTTGTCGATGTGTCGCGGCCCGGATGCCGAGTCGGGGAGATCCCCACCCCGCCAGCCGGGCCGCGCAGCTTTATTGGGTGACGGCGCCGCCCTGTTGCTCTTTCAAGAAGCTGATCCAGGGGGAAGCACGACCACTGACGTTGCCATTCTGGGCGGCCTGAGTGAAGGCGGAGAGCGCCTCCTTGGGCTTTTGCTGCTCAAAATAGGCGACCCCGGTCAGGAACTTCAGATCCGCCCGCTGCTCGCCGCTGGCGTTGGCGGCAGGCTTGGCGGCGAAGGCCACCAGATCCTGGTAGCGCTTGCTCTGGATCATCATGCGCGCCATCTTGAGCTGCAGCTCGGCATTGGGGGCCAGCTTGTAGGACTTGGCCAGGGTGTCGATGGCCGGGTCCAGCTCCTTGGCCTGATGCCAGTAGTTGGCCAGCGTCTTGTAGTTGGCCGCGGTGCTCTCGATCTGCCCCTCCTTCATGGCTTTCTCCATCACGCGGGCGGCGCGGTGGGGAATGCCGGCGAAGGCGAGGTAGTTGGCGAGCCGCTGCAACTCGTTGGCTTCGGTCAGCATGCCGAGGTTGTAGGCCCCTTCCAGTGCCGCCAGGGCCTTGGCATCGTTGCCCGCCTGCATGTGCATGGCCGAGAGCTGGGTCCAGTACTTCTTCTTCTCCGGGTAGCGGTCCACCAGGGCGGTCAGCACCTCGGTAGCCGGCTTGTACTGTTTCAGCTCGTAGTGGGCCGCCATCTTCAGCAGGTACCAGGACTCCGGCGCCTTGCCCGCGGAGAGCTTGATCGCGTTGTCCACCGCCGGAATGGCTTCCCTGTACTGCTTGAGCTGCACATGGGCGTTGGCCAGGGTGATGTAGGCGTGCGGGGTCGGCTTCTCGTCCTTGCCGAGGTTTGCGAACCACTCCTTCATGGTGTTGATGGAACCCTTGAAGTTCCCCTCCGCCATGTAGAGCTGGGCCAGGTTGTAGCGCACCTGCTGGGCCACCGGGGGCGGCAGGCCGCCGGTGGCGATGGCGTCGGCGAAGTACTTGGTCGCCTGACCGTACTTCTCCTGCTGCGCCGCCACGAAGCCCAGGGTCTGCAAAATGACCCCCTTGTCGTAGACCCGCTCGCCGGCGCCGGACAGCGCCTCCTGCAGCTTGGCATTGGCCTCGCCGTATTTCTTCTCGGTGATCAACGCCTGGGCCTTGTTGACCGCGCGGTAGGCGCGGTCAGACAGGGCGGGTTGTTCGGCGGCCCAGGTGGCGGTGCTGAGCAGCACCGCCATGGCCACCGGGGCGAGGATCAGGGTATGTAACTTTTTCATCGCCACCCTCCTTAGTTGGTCGCAAACTCGATCTCTTGCTGCATGCGACTGGCCTGCGGCTTGCCGTCCACCATGGCCGGCTTGAAGGTCCACTTGGCGATGGTCTGGCGCGCCGCCTTGCCGAGGTCATAGCTGCGGGGCTCTTCCTTGACGATGCGGATGTTGCTCACGGTACCGCGCTCGGTGACGGTGAACTCCACCAGCACCTTGCCGGACGCAAGACCGGCCAGGGCCGCCTTGCGGGGCATCATGGGCTCGAAGGTCGCCATCGGGATGGCGCCGTTGTTGCCACCCATGCCGCCGCCACCGCCGCCGGTGCTGTAGGCACCCAGGGCGTTGCCGCCACCGATGTTGACCGGGATGTCGAGTTTGGGCATGTCCATGGGGGAGCTGTCCATCTTCGGCCTGTCCGTGCTCGCCACCTCCATCTCGGGCGGGGGCGGCGGGCGTTTCGGGGGCGGCGGTTTGGGCAGTTCCCGTTGTTTCTCTTGCAAGGTCTCCTGAGGCTTGAGGCGGATGAAGTCGGTCATGGTGACGTCCTCCCGCTCCGTCAGCTCCCGGTGATCCGGGGTGATGAGCTTGTTCATTCCCAGGAACAGGAAGAACACCACCACGCAGGAGACCGCTAACGATATCAGGTATCTCATGGCATTCGCTCCGGCATCAGCTGCTCTTGTCGGCGGCGATGGAGATGTTCTGGACACCGGCCATGCGGATCTGGTCCATGACCTGCACCACCAGACCGGAACGGGATTCGCTGTCGGCCTGGATCACCACGGCGCTTTCCGGGTTCTCCGCCCGCAGCCGCTCGATGTTGGCACGCACCGCGCCCACTTCGACGATGCGCTTGTCGACCCAGACCTGGCCGTTCTCGCGGACCGCGACCATGATGTTCCCCTTCTTCACCGTCTCGGCCGTGCTGGCGCTCGGGCGGTTGATCTCCACGCCGGACTCCTTGACGAACGAGGTGGTGACGATGAAGAAGATCAGCATGATGAACACGATGTCCAGCATGGGGGTCAAATCGATGGCCGCCTCGTCAGCACCGCTGTCGCTGTGACGTTTTCTCATGGCAAAAAACTCCTTGCTTGTTCTGTGCCCCGGCGGGCATGGCCCGGCCGGGGATGTGCATCCTGCATCAGCCGTGTCTCAGGTTGTCTTCCAGCTTCTGCACCGCCAACTTGGCCTTGTGATCGAGCCGGCTGACAAAAAACAGGCCGGAAAGGGCGGCAATCATGCCCGCCATGGTCGGTACCGTCGCCTTGGAGATCCCCGAGGCCATCGCCCTGGGGGAGCCTGTGCCGGTAATGGCCAGGGTATCGAACACCTGCACCATGCCTACCACGGTCCCGAGCAGCCCCATCAGCGGGCAGAGGGCGATCAGCACCTTGATGACCGGCATCCCCTTGTCCACCGCCATGGCGACCTGGGAGACCAGCTCGCGGCGGATCTGCCTGGCGGACCAGGAGAGGTGATCGGTGCGGGCCAGCCAGGCCGTCTTGGTCTGCTTCACCTGCTGGGGATAGACCGCCATGAAGTAGAACCAGCGCTCCAGCAGCAGGGCCCACATCATCAGGGTCAGGCAGAACAGGGCGACCAGCACGTCGCCCCCCAATCCCAGAAACCGGCGGACCGACTCGACTTCTTCAATCAACCAGAACCACATGGGTGACTCCTTAGGCTGCGGCTTTGGCGGCGTGCAGACGTTCCTGATAACGGGCAACGAAACCGGCGCTCTGCTCTTCCAGTACCTGGATCAGACGGCGGCTCTGTGTCTGCACGATGGTGTAGAGGAACAGCATGGGCACGGCCACGACCAGACCCTGCATGGTGGTCACCAGGGCCTCGGAGATACCGCCCGCCATCAGCTTGGGATCGCCGGTACCGAACAGGGTGATGGCCTGGAAGGTGGCAATCATCCCGACCACGGTACCCAGCAGGCCCAGCAGCGGGGCGACGGAGGCGATCAGCTTGATGAGGCTGATGCCCTTCTCCAGCTTGGGCACGTTGCGCAGGATGATCTCGTCGAGCTTGGATTCCAGATCCTCGATGTTGTCACCCCGGTGATCCTGGTAGGCACCCAGCATCTCGCCGATGGGGTTGCCCTTGATGATCTGCTCGGATTTCAGTTGCTTGCGCATGGCACCGCCGATGAGGGAGAGACGGGCACCGCAGAACAGGGCCAGCAGGGTACCGATGACACCCAGCGCCAGGATCACGTAGCCCACGGAGCCACCCTGATCGATGCGCTCCTTGAGGGTCGGCGACTGCACCAGCAGGGAGAGGATCACGCCACGGGACGGGTCGATGAAGATGGGTTCGACGCTGCCGCCACCCTGTTCAAACTTGGCGACCGGTTCCAGCACCGCGTTCTCGGGCTGGCGGGAGAGTTGTTCGAACTTGCCGGTCTCCGGCACGAAGGTGAGGTACTTGCCTTCGGAGACGGTGTTGAACTCGCCGATCTGGGTCACGGTCTTCTGGGCCTGGTTGCCCTCGCCGTAGACCACGGTGGCCGGGATCTGGCTCACCTTGCCACCGTCGACCATGCGGCTGAGGGTGGTGGTCCAGAAGGCGGTCAGGTCATCGCTGGAGGGCAGTTCCTTGCTCTCGGCCAGGCGAGTCAGCAGGGCAGTCTGCTCGGGATGTTCGACCCGGCGGGCGGAGGCATTGAAGATCCCCTTGAATTCACCGGCGAACTGGCGCAGCACGCCAAACATCTCGCCCATGTTGCCGGAGCGCTGGCGCAGGGTTTCGGTCAGCTCGGTGAGCTGCTTGTCGTTGGCATCGAAGGTGGCCTTGAGCTGTTCACCTCGGGCGGTCTCGGCGGCGAGCTCCGCCTTGGCCTTGGCCAGCAGGGCGCCCTGCTCGTTCTTGTCAGCCAGGAAGCGGGCTTCCCGCTCCTTGTTGATCTGGGATTCGCTGGCGCTGGCAGCCTTGACCTGATTGAGCAGGGCGTTCAGATCCACCGGTTTCTCGGCGGCGGTCACCGGCAAGGTGACCAGGGTGGCCCCCGCAATCAGGGAGGCAATGGCGAGTTTGATTCCTTTCATGATGCTTTCTCCGCAGTTTGAACCGGCAGCTTGATGAGGGCGGGGGGCGCCTGCTTCTTCGCGATGCGAAGGCCTTGTTCAACCGCACTGCGATACTCCTGGGGCAGTACTTCCCACTGGCGGGTCTTCTTGTTCCACATGCCGGTCTCGTTGCCATCCGGGGACTGGTAGAGCAGGGCGATGCGGCCAACGCGCAGGAACTCGTAGGTCTTCTCGTCCCCATCCTTGTCCAGGCTCGCCTTGTAGGCTTCGATGGTGCGGCTGAAGCCCTCCTCGATCTGGTAGGCCTCGAGGATCTTGCGGTACTTCTCGGAGATGGTGACGTCGGCCCGGTTCATGAGATCGGTCAGGGCCGCCACGCGGTCCTCACGCTCCACCTTCTGGAACGGCAGGTCCAGGGAGACGAACTGCTCGAGGGAGTCGATCATCTTGAGCATCAGGGGCACCACTTCGGTGCTGGTCTGGTCGATCTGGGCGATCTGCTTTTGCATGGAAGCGAGTTCGGCACTCTGGGAGTCGACCATCTTGCCCACTTGCTCGTTGTAGGTGCGCAGGCTGTCCACCTGGCGCAGGGCGGCCTTGTACTGGGCCAGGGCAGACTCGGCAGACTCGGCGTAGCTGTCGATCTTCTGCTGGGAAACTTTGGATGCATTGTCGGTGGCGACTTGAGCGTCCACGGCCTGGCTGGCAGAGGCGGCACTCAGATTGAAGCTGGTCAGCAAGGCAGCCGAAATCAGGCTGCCGAGGAGCGCTTTCTTCATTGTAGTTGTCCTTGTTTTCATAGGATTACCCTATCTCCGTAACTTCCTTGGGACCTTGGGCAAAGCCGGCCCGAACGGGCCGGCTTGTGGTTTGCTGGTGGATTAGAACTTCTGGCTGTAGTCGAGGTAGTAGATGCGACCGTCGATGCTGTAGAGCGCTTCGTCGTAGGTGAAGCCATCGCTGGAGAGCGAGGGGCCTACGTTGAACATGTTCTTCACGCCGACCTGGATCTTGCCGTTCCAGGGCGCTTCCACGCCGACGTTCAGGTTCCAGGTGGTCTGGGACGCGATGTGGCCCACTTCCTCACCGGTATCGGCGATGTAATCCTGGCTCTGGGAGTCGATGTAGTTCGCGCTCAGGTAGGTATCCATGTTCCACCATTGGGGAACGTTGACGCCGACACCGGAGCTGAAGCGCAGCTGCGGCAGACCGTTCTGGCCGATCTTGTCGACCATGGGACCACCGGCGAACAGACCCTCTTCGTATTTCAGAATGTAGGTGCTGCCGAAGTCGTAGCGCACAGTCGCGACGTTGAAGTCGTACTTGTAGTCAGCCTTGAAGTCCAGACCGCTGGTCTTGAGCTGGCCCAGGTTGACCATGCCGGCATAAACCTGCTCCACATCGCCGTTGGCATCGCGGATGACGTTCGGGTTGCTGCCAGTGTTCAGCTCCTGATAGAACTGGGTCTGGGCGGTGGCCAGCTGGATCACGTCATCAATCTTGATGTAGTAGTAGTCCAGCGAGAGGTTGAGGTCGTCGATCGGGCTGTAGGCGGCACCGATGCCGAAGGTGTCAGCCGTCTCTTCCTTCAGGTTCTTGTTGGATTGGCGAACCGTGGTGTACTGCTCTTCCGGGCAGTTGGCGACACCGTTCTTCTGGCAGGAGACATAGTCCTTGGCGAAGTCGGCGGAGTCGGCATCGGCCGCGTACAGGTCATCCAGACCCGGGGCGCGGAAGGACTGCGACCAGGAGGTGCGGAACAACAGGTTGTCCAGCGGCTGATAGCGCAGGCTCGCCTTGGGCGAGAAGGCGCTGCCAAAGTCGCTGTACTTGTCGAAACGACCGGCCAGGTTCAGCTCGATCTGCTCGGTGATGGGGATCAGGCTCTCGATATAGGCAGCGAAGACGTCGCGTACACCACCGCCCGAATTGCCGGAAGAGCCGATGACGTTGCCGGCCGCAGACTGGCTGTCATAGGTGTCGGAGTAGACCCAGTCGTTGTACTCGGCCCCCAGGTACCAGCCGATGGGGCCGGCCGGCAGTTCGCCCATGCTCCAGCCCAGGCCACCGTACCACTGGAAAAAGTCCATCTTGGAGGTGCGGCTGGTGTCGTAGGAGAGGCTGTTGGTGGCGGCACTGGAGAACTCGCCGTTCTTGAAGTTGCCGCTGTCGACCTCCTGCTGGACCGCCGGATTCAGCACATAGCCGGTCCCGCGGTTCTTGTTGTCGGTCTTGGAGTACATGTAGCCCGCATTCCACTCCACATCGCCCACCGCTTCGGTCGGCAGTGTGCCTTCGAAGCCCAGGTTCATGCTGCCGGTCAGGTCGGTGACGTCGTTGTCACGGGGGCCGACGTTGCTGAAGCGATAGTAGACGGTAGCCTTGTCGCCGATGAAGCCGTTGTCGGCCAGCAGCTCGGCGCCGCCCGGAGTGGTCCCGTCGATGCTGAAGGGACCGGCGGCCGGGGCGAAGCGGCCGAAGCTGGTGACCCGCGAGCCGATCAGCTGGGGTACGAAGTCGACGTTGTCATTGATGTGATAGCGGCCGTTGACATAGACGGTGTCCCGGTTACGGGAAGCGGTCTTGGCGGCGACCTGGGCAAAGTCGAAGCGGCAGGCGGTACCGACCGGCACGAAGCCGGGGCCGGTATTGGCGCAGTCGATGCCGTCCAGGGTACGGGTGACCGTCTTGCCGGTGGCGGCATCGATCCCCTTGATGTTGCGGCCATACCGGCTGGGAGCAGAAGAGCCCTGCAACGCCAGGTAGTCGCGATCCTTGTTGTAGATCTCGTCCTTGACGTCGTGCTCGTACACCATCATCAGGGCGCCCTTCTCCCCGGTGATGCCGCTGACGATGGAGCCGCTCTTCTCGTCACCACCCTCTTCGGTGGGAGAGCCGATACGGCCCTGGAATTCCAACCCTTCATAGTCCTGTTTCAGGATGACGTTGATGACACCGCCGATGGCATCGGAACCGTACAGAGCCGAGCCGCCGTCCAGGTTGACCTCGACCCGCTCCACCGCCGCCATGGGGATGGTGTTGAGGTTGATGGCGCTGCCACCCATGGAAGGAGAACCGGCGACCCGCTTGCCGTTGAGCAGCACCAGGGTGCGCTCTGAGCCAAGCCCGCGCAGGCTGACGGTGGCCTGGGATTGGGCTGAGCTGCCGGAGGCCGGGGAGATACTACCGAAGGAGTTGTAGGAGGCTTGCTTGAGGTAATCGGCGACGGTCTGCTGACCGGATTGCTCGATTTTCGCCTTGGTCACGGAGACGACCGGGGTGGCGCCTTCCACATCGACCCGGGAGATCCGGGAGCCGGTGACCTTGATTTTTTGCAGTTTTTCTACGTTCTGGCCCTCTTCGGCCAGGACAGGGGTGTTTTCTACGTTCTGGCCCTCTTCGGCCAGGACAGGGGTGTTTTCTACGTTCTGGCCCTCTTCGGCCAGGACAGGGGTGGCCACAACTGCCGCGCTCGCCAAGGCAAACGCGACGGCAGCAGAGAGTCTGCTTTTCCTAAGCATCGCTAGTATCCTTCCTGATTGTTTATTGTTTGCTTCCATTACCGCCCTCGTTGGAGCGGTGCGTAAGGCTTATCAAGGTTTGGTGATGGACGTCAAATGGAGCGGCGGGGATGGGGGCAGCAGAGGGGATTAGATGGGAATATGCACTTGATGGAATATTTTGGCGTTTTATTCCGTAAATGCCGCGTCAACTTATGTAAAGATGTTGTTAATTTCGATTTTTACAATTTTATTGATTATTTTTGAACTTATCGATAAGTCGCTTGTCACTCCGGTGTCGATATCGAGAAAACGGTTTTTTGTAGTATTTTCATCTGCTTTTGTGGCGAGAGCGTTTTCCGGGGAACGGAGGGTGGGGGCGGCTATCCCTCTTCTATAGGTAAATAAGAAAGCAGTCCGACTTACCGTTAACTTGTTGATTTTGTTCTGCTTGATATGGATTAAAACACCTGTGTAATTAATTTTTTAATAATTAAAATCGAGTTTGACGGGTCGGCGTAGCAGTTTTTTATATTGAAGTTGGGTTTTTTGGAAAAAATCATCCGCGGGATATGCTGCGGGGGGACATTCCCGGTCGCAGACCGGGTTCTACTTGATTTTTATTGCAGAGCTTTTACAGTGACCGAGCCGGATTGTCTGTCAATGCCAGTCAATTCAGTGAGTAATGCCAGGTAAGGATAGGCCCGTCACCGGATGTGACTGGCCATAAAAGAACAACAAGGACGAGGTTCCACCATGCTGTCGTATTTCCTACGTCGGATGCTTTTGATCATCCCGACGTTTCTCGGTATCACCCTGCTCGTCTTCACCATCACCCGCTTCGTGCCGGGCGGCCCGGTCGAGCGCATGCTGCTGCAGGCGCAGGTCTCGCAAAACGAGTCCGGCCGCTCCAGTGGCAGCAAGGGGGCGCAGGCACTCTCCGACGAACAGATTGAAGAGCTCAAGGCGTTCTACGGTCTCGACAAGCCTATGCTGGTCGCCTACTGGGACTGGTTGCAGAAGCTGGCGGTGCTGGATCTCGGGGAGTCGACCCGCTATTACGAGCCGGTGTGGGATCTCATCAAGGAGAGGTTGCCGGTGACCGCCTTCTTCGGGCTCGCCACCTTTCTGCTGAGTTATGCCGTCTCCATCCCGCTCGGGGTGGCCAAGGCGCTCAGGCACAACAGCCGCTTCGATTCCTTGAGCTCCATGCTCATTTACATGGCCTATGCGCTGCCCGCCTACGTGGTGGGGATCTTCCTCATCACCGTCTTTGCGTTCCATCTGGAGTGGTTGCCCATGGGGGGCTTCCCGGGGGACGAGTTTGACGGGATGGAGAGCAGCTGGGATCAGATCCGCACCGTCTTCGCCCACGCCCTGCTGCCGCTCATCGCCTACGCCATCGGGGATTTCGCCATCCTCACCATGACCATGAAGAACAGCCTGATGGAGAACCTGTCGGCGGATTATGTGCGCACCGCCGTGGCCAAGGGGTTGCCGTTTCGCAAGGCGGTGACCGATCACGCCATGCGCAACAGCCTGATCCCCATCGCGAGTCACTTAGGGTCGGTGCTCACCGTCTTCTTCGGGGGCTCCTTCCTCATCGAGACCATCTTCAACATCGACGGCATCGGCCTGCTCGGTTATGAGGCCATTGTCGAGCGGGATTACCCCACCGTCATGGGCATTCTGGCCATCACCTCCATGCTGATGCTGGTGGGGAACATTGTCTCCGACATCTGCGTTGCCTTGGTCGATCCCCGCGTGCGGTTTGGAGAGTGAGCATGAACCTGAATCCGGTAACTCTGAAAAAACTCAAGCGCTTCAAGTCGATAAAGCGCGGCTACTACTCCTTTGTCATCTTTTCGGTCCTGGTGGTCATCTCTCTGCTGGCGGAATTGCTGGTCAACAGCCGGGCCCTGGCGGTGAGCTATCAGGGGGAGCTCTATTTCCCCACCTATGGGGACGTGATCCCGGGCCAGCACTTCGGGCTCGACTACGAGTACGAGACCAACTACCGCCAGCTCAAGAGCCAATTTGCGAAGGAAGGGAAGGGGGATTGGGTGTTGCTGCCCCTGGTCCCCTGGAACCCCTATGAGCAGGACTTCAAGGAGGAAGCCTATCCGCCCTATGCCCCGAGCCTGGCGGAGCGCCACTTCCTCGGCACCGACACCAGCGGTCGCGATGTATTGGCACGGCTGGTCTACGGCTTTCGCATCGCCATCGGCTTTGCTTTCATCGCGCTGGTGGCGAGCTATGTCATCGGGGTCAGCATCGGCTGCATGATGGGGTTCCTCGGCGGTCGGTTCGATCTCCTGATGCAGCGTTTCATCGAGATCTGGTCCCAGGTGCCCTTCCTCTACGTCATCATGATCCTGGTCTCCCTGGCCAAGCCGAACTTCGGCCTGTTCGTCGGCATCAACGTGCTGTTCGGCTGGATGGGGATCACCTGGTACATGCGCACCCTCACCTACAAGGAGCGGGCGCGGGACTACGTGATGGCGGCGCGGGCCCAGGGGGCGAGCACCCGGCGCATCATCTTCAACCACATTCTGCCCAATACCCTGATGATGATCGTCACCCTGGCCCCGTTTGCCGTGGTGGGCAACATCTCCACCCTGACGGCGCTGGACTACCTGGGCTTTGGCCTGGCGCCGCCGACCCCGAGCTGGGGGGAGCTGCTCTCCCAGGGGATCAACAACCTCGACGCCATCTGGATCGTGAGTTCGGTGGTGGCGGCGGTGAGCCTGGTGCTCATCATGGTCTCCTTCATCGGGGAGGCCATCCGGGAGGCGTTCGATCCGCGCAAATTTACCCGTTATCAGTGAGCGGTGGCGCCTTGCCAGGGCACATCGACAGGACCCTTAATGAAGACGCCCCCAGTGCAGGGGCATGACCAGGAAGTCAAACATGAACAATAAAATCAAATGGACAGGTGCTCTCTTTCTGCTGTTGAACGGATCCTGGGTGTGGGCGGCCAGCCTGCCCGCGGATCTGACGTGGGAGACCAACGACACCGACCCTGTGTTCGCCTCTCCCAAGGCGCTGCCCGGCGGCAACCTCAATCTCTTCGTCGACAGCTTCCCGCTGACGTTTCGCACAGTGGGGCCGGATTCCAACGGCTCGTTCCGTTCCTTCATCCTCGACAACCAGATGAGGCTCATCAGCTTCCATCCCAACACGGGCAACCCCATTCCGGCCCTGGCGAATGCCTGGGCCATCGCGCCGGACAGCCAGACCGTCTATTTCAAACTCGACCCGCGCGCCAAGTGGTCCGACGGCAAGCCGGTCACCGCCGATGACTACACCTTCGGCTACGAGATGATGCGCTCCAAGGACATCAAGGGCCCCTGGTTCAACAACTACTACACCACCGAGGTGGTGGCGGTGGAGAAGATTGACGACCACACCATTCTGGTCAAGGCGGGCAGCCGCAAGGCCAAGCTCGATCTCCTCAACACCACCGAGCTGTGGCCCCAGCCCAAGCACTACTACAAGATGGGCCCGAACTGGGTGAAGCAGTACAACTGGGCCGTGGTACCCACCACGGGCCCCTACGTGATGAGCGACGTGAAGAAGGGCAAGTCCGTGACCTTCAGCAAGCAGAAGGAGTGGTGGGCAAAAGACGATCGCTACAACCAGCACAGGTTCAACCTCGACACCATCAAGGTGCAGGTGATCCGCGACCACAACATCGCGTTCCGCCACTTCCTCAAGGGGGAGCTGGACACCTTCGAGATGATCCTGCCCAACTGGTGGCATGAGAAGGCGGTCACCCCGGAGTACAAGCAGGGATACGTGCAGAAGGTGATGGCCATGACCGACACCAAGCAGGGGGGGCAGGGGGTTCACCTCAACGTGGCCAATCCCAAGCTGGCGGATCTCAACGTGCGGCTCGGCATCCAGCACGCCTTCAACATCGACAAGATGATAGAGACGGTGCTGCACGGCGACTATGACCGCGCTACCACCTTCGGCTCAGGCTTCGGGGCCTTCACCGACATCGCGCTCCCTGAGCGGGCCTACGACATCGCCAAGGCACGGGAGTACTTCGCTAAGGGCGGCTACGGCAAGCAGGGACCGGACGGCATCCTGCAAAACGACAAGGGAGAGCGGCTCACCCTGGCCCTCACCTACACCAGCCAGGAGCACTCCAAGCGGCTGACCGTGCTCAAGGAAGAGGCCAAGAAGGCGGGCCTGGATCTGGAGCTCAATCTGGTGGATGGCGCCACCGGCTTCAAGGTGATGCAGGAGAAGAAACACGAGGCGGCCTGGCTTGGCTGGGGGGGCGGCGGTCTCTATCCGCAATACTGGGAGTCCTTCCACTCCGACAACGCCAACAAGCCCCAGACCAACAACCTGTTCAACGTGGCTGACAAAGCGCTCGATAGCCTGATCGACGCCTACAACGTCGAGTTCGACATGGACAAGCGGGCCGCGCTTTCCCACCAGATCCAGCAGCGGATCTATGATCTCGCCATCTTCGTGCCCGGCGTCCAGCTCAACTACGTGCGAGCCAGCAGCTGGCGCTATGTGATGCTGCCGGAGGTGCCCGCCACCCGCAACACCCCGGATCTGCTCTACTGGCCCATGGATGGCTACCCCCACAGCAGTGGCGGCCTGCTCTGGATCGATCCCAAGGTGAAGGAGGAGACCCAGAAGGCCAAGGCTGACGGCAAGGCGCTGGCCCCCATCACCCTGATCGACAAGACCTATGCACATCATTGATGTGGCCCAGAAGGGAGCAGCAGTCATGCCCAACACACAGGCCACCGCCCCCGGCACCAGAGATCATGAGGGGCAGTCTCTGTCCCCCATCCTCGAGGTGCGGGATCTCGAGGTGGAGTTCGCCGTCGACGACGGCAAGATCAAGGTGCTCGACGGGGTCAGCTTCCAGGTCGCCCCGGGCAAGACCCTGGGGATAGTCGGCGAGTCCGGCTGCGGCAAGAGCGTCACCTCGCTGGCCATCATGGGGTTGCTGCCAAGGCCCCACGGTCAGGTGGTGGCGGGCTCCATCCGCTTTCAGGGGGAGGAGCTGCTCAATCTGCCGCCGGAGCAGATGTACAAGGTGCGTGGCAACCGTATCTCCATGATCTTTCAGGAGCCCATGACGGCCCTCAACCCGGTGCAGACGGTCGGCGATCAGCTGATGGAGGTGTTTCGCCTCCACCGTCCCGATTACAGCAAGGCCCAGCGCCGTGACGCCGCCATCGCCATGTTGCAGAAGGTGGGGATCCCCGAGCCTGCCCAGCGTTTCGCGGCTTATCCCCACAATCTCTCCGGCGGCATGCGCCAGCGGGTGATGATCGCCATGGCGCTGGCCTGCGAACCGGCCCTGCTCATCTGCGACGAGCCTACCACGGCGCTCGATGTGACCATCCAGGCCCAGATCCTGGATCTGATGAAGGAGCTGCAAGCCCAGACCGGCATGGCCATCATCTTCATCACCCACGATCTCGGGGTGGTGGCGGAGCTGTGCGACGAGGTGGTGGTGATGTATGCCGGGCGTGCGGTGGAGCGGGCCGATATCTATGAACTGTTTGACCACCCGCGCCATCCCTATACTCATGGTCTGATGGCCTCGATCCCGCGTCTGGAAGATGTGCCAAAGAGCCTTCTCAAGACCATCAAGGGTCAGGTGCCCGCCCTGCACGAGATGCCGGCGGGGTGCCGTTTCTCCAACCGCTGCCCCCATGCCACGCCCCTTTGCGTGGAGACCATACCGGTGACCGAGCAGTTGAGCGAACGCCACGGGGTGGCCTGCCACCACTGGAAGGAGGTGAGCCTATGAACGGCCTGGTGTGGGTACGGGGTGTCGCAGGGCAGCCAGGCGGCGGGAAGGCGACCAGGTCGTCTGCTGCCATGAATCGTCGGGGATGGAAGTCATGACCAGCTTGTTGTCGGTAAGCAATTTAAAGCAGCATTTCAAGATGGGTGGCGGTTTCTTGCGCAAGCAATACACCGTCTACGCGGTGGATGGCATCAGCTTTGATCTCAAGCAGGGGGAGACCCTTGGCCTGGTGGGAGAGTCGGGATGCGGCAAGTCCACCCTGGGGCGTTCGTTGCTCAAGCTGTTCGAGCCGAGCGCCGGTTCCATCACCTTCGAGGGGCGTGACATCACCCACCTCTCGCCCAAGGAGATGCGATCCCTGCGTCAGGAGATGCAGATCGTGTTCCAGGATCCCGCAGAATCCCTCAACAGCCGCCACACGGTGGGGCAGATCCTGGAGGAGCCTTTCATCATCCACGGCAAGGGCAACGCCGAACAGCGCCGGACATGGGTGCAGGAGCTGCTGGAGAAAGTCGGCTTGCCCGGCAGCGCGGTGGATCGCTACCCCCATGAGTTCTCTGGCGGCCAGCGCCAGCGCATCGGCATCGCCCGCGCCATCGCCCTCAAGCCCAAGCTGCTGGTGTGTGACGAGGCGGTGTCGGCGCTAGACGTGTCGGTGCAGTCCCAGATCGTGAACCTGCTGCTCAATCTGCAGCGGGAGATGAACCTCGCCATCATCTTCATCGCCCATGACCTGTCGGTGGTCAAGCACATCTCGGACAGGATTGCGGTGATGTATCTGGGCCGGATCGTCGAGCTGGCCGAGGCCCAGGCTCTCTACCTGGCACCGCGCCATCCCTATACCCAGGCGCTCATCTCCGCCATTCCGGTGCCGGATCCGCGGCGGCGCAGCCAGCGCATCCTGCTGACGGGGGATGTACCGTCCCCCATCTCGCCGCCGAGTGGCTGCCACTTTCACCAGCGCTGTCCCCATGCAACGGATCTGTGCCGCACCCGCTCGCCCGCCCTTGAGGCGTGCGGCGGGCAGGGGCATCAGGTGGCCTGCCATTTCCCCTTGCCCGTGCAGGAGGCGGTGCCACTGGGAAAGGCGATATGATGCCGGCGCCCGCCGCGTCGCGACCGGCATCGCTGCAAGGTGGCACCGAGGAGGCGCAATAAAGGCGGAAACGGGATAAAAAAATGGGGCCTGCGGGCCCCATCTTCATGGTTGGAGTTCAGGTTTGGCCGTGGAAATTCTGGCCCGGGCAGGACAGCGCCCCGATGGGGGTGGCTGCTGTGTGGATTGCTGAGTTGTTTTGTAGTTTTATTACGTTGCTAATTTCAACTTCCGGACAGGCGATATCAGGCGCCATAACGGAAGTAGTAATTGCGGGTTGCAGGCGCATAAGTGTCTTTCTCTTCAGCACCTTTCTTGCTGGTTGCACCCTTCAGGTGGAACAGCACTGCCAGATTCTCGAACATATGATGACCTCGTTTCTCTGTGGTTCATGGGTTGTGTGACCTTGGTCACGTTCTGATCCTAGGGGGATATGTGAGCTGGATCAACTTTTTGTGTTGTAAATTTACATAAATCATGGAAAGGGTTTTCAAATGCAGACCTGTTCATGGATACGATTTCAAGCCAGGGCCGCGCGTGGAATCGGGGATATGAGAGAGGTGGCCGAGGAGGGAGCACAAAAAAGATGCCCCGCACGGGGCGGGGCATCGGTATGGTCGTGAGTTGGCTTACTTGGCCGGGATATGTTCCAGCACGTGAACCAGCAGTTGCCAGAAACGCTCGACCGCCGGGATGTGTACCTTCTCCCCCGGTGCGTGGGCGCCACGGATGGTCGGGCCGAAGGAGACCATGTCCCAGTCCGGGTAGGCGCTCTTGAACAGACCGCACTCGAGGCCTGCGTGGATCACCATGACGTTCGGCATCTCGCCAAACAGGGTCTGGTAGCTGCTTCGCACCAGCGCCATGACCGGTGAGTCGACGTTCGGGGCCCAACCCGGGTAGGCGCCGGTGAACTCGCAGCTGGCGCCGGCCAGGGTGAACAGGGAGCGGGTCATCTGCTCGATGTTCTCGCGACCGGAATCGATGAGGGAGCGGATCAGGCACTGCACATAGACTTCCCCCTCGAGTGTCTTGATGACACCCAGGTTGGTGGAGGTCTCGGTCACGCCCGGGATGGCGTCGCTCATGCGCATCACCCCGTTCGGGCAGGCCATCAGGGCATCCAGCAGGCGGCTTTGCAGGGACTCGCTCATGAGCTGGGCCGGTTTCTCCCGGGCGGTGAGCAGCACGGTGAGGTTGGCCTCGGTGGCGGCCAGCTCGCTCTGATAGATGCCGGCGTAGCGGTCCACCAGGGCCTTGAAGTCAGCCACGCTGGCGGCGGGCACCAGCAGGCTGGCACGGGCCTCGCGGGGGATGGCGTTGCGCAGGGTGCCGCCGCTGAGATCGCCAAGGCGCACCCCCAGCGGTTCGGCGGCCTTGAGCAGACGGACCAGCAGCTTGTTGGCGTTGCCGCGGCCGCGATGGATGTCGACCCCGGAGTGGCCGCCGCGCAGGCCCTTGACCTGCAGCTCGAAACCTTCACCCTCGGTGGCAGCAACCCGCTCCAGGGGGAAGCGGATATTGGCATCCACCCCGCCGGCGCAGCCCATGTAGACCTCGCCATCCTCTTCGGAGTCGGTGTTGAGCAGGATCTCGCCTTCCAGCCAGCCCGCTTCCAGACCGAAGGCGCCGGTCATGCCGGTCTCTTCGTCGGTGGTCAGCAGCACTTCCAGCGGGCCGTGCTTGATGGTCTTGTCGGCCAGCACGGCCAGGCAGCCCGCCATGCCCATGCCGTTGTCGGCACCCAGGGTGGTACCACGGGCGGTGACCCATTCGCCATCGATGTAGGCATCGATGGGATCGGTGGTGAAGTCGTGCTGGGTGTCGGCGTTGGCCTGGGGCACCATGTCGATGTGGGCTTGCAGCACCACGGCCTTGCGGTTTTCCATCCCCGGCGTGGCCGGTTTCTTGATGATGATGTTGCCGACGGCATCTTGCTTGACCGCCAGGCCTTCTCCCTGGGCCCATGCGACGATCCAGGCGCTCAGTTGGGCTTCGTGCTTGGAGGGGTGGGGGATGGAGCAGATCTGCTCGAAGAATTGCCAAATCAATTTGGGAGACAGAGAACTGAGCTGTGCCACGTCGGGACTCCTTACCAGCATGGAAAATGTCGGGCCCCACTCTGCGGGCCGGGGAAGAGGATAACGATAATACAGTCAATCACGCAAAAATGTGAGCGATCAGCGCAAATGACGCTCTGCTTGTGCTGGGAAAGGGAGCATGGATGGCGAACTTCACTACCTGCCTTATTTGTGTCAGCACAACATCAATTTTGTGATGTCAGTCACAAAAATATTGTCTTTTGGGCGCCGGGTGGTAAATTAGCCGCCGTGGCCAGCCCACTTGTCAGGATGACAATCAATGCCTCCAGGGAACCGAAGCAAAGCAAGTGCGCCTCCATGGAACCGAGTGTCAGTTCAAGGATGTGAACCCGCATTAAGGTACGTAACTTGTTAAGCAATCAGGAGTTTATGATGTCAGGCAGCAATTCAACCTATTGGTTTGCCCAATCTCTCTATACCCAGGGCTTCAACTACCCGAATCCCTACGCCACCCGCCGTTAAGGCTCGCAGGCGTCACAGGTAACAGCAGCAGGTGCGTGAGGATCCTCTCCTCCCCCTGCTATTTTTTTGCCCGAATGTCATGGAATGTGTCTCAAACGGCTAACCTGTCGGTGTCGCCGGAGCCCTCCCAAAAGGGCGACAGAGCGGGAGATGGCGGACATTTCCTGTTTTTCGCATACGTTTGCCGCTCAATTTATCCATAAAGAGTGCTATCATACCGGCCCAACAGCCGGCCCGAGCTCGGGAGTCCACCCGACATGGCCGCCAGCTACACCCCATCCCTGTTCGCATTGCATCCGTTTTTGCCGCCGAGGCGTCAGCCCCGAGGCCGAAAAAGTGCAAGCAAAATTCGGGAAACGGGGTGCCAGAATTGACCTGAACCCGTCTCTTTGCCGGGTTTCGCCTCATAAGTGATTGCTTTATAACTCGTTGAGATCGATAGCATGCCAAAAAAGTTCTATGTATCGTGGGATAACCTGCAACGCGAAGCGCGCCGTCTGGCCCGTCGTCAACTGCCTGTCAGCCAGTGGAAAGGGATCATCGCCGTCAGTCGCGGTGGTCTGGTGCCTGCGGCCCTGATGGCCCGCGAACTTGGCATTCGCAATGTCGAAACCCTCTGCATCTCCAGCTATGACCACGACAACCAGCGCGAGCTGGTGGTGGTGAAGGCTGCCACCACCGCAGGTGACGGCGAAGGCTGGCTGGTGGTGGACGATCTGGTGGACACCGGCGGCACCGCCAAGGCGATCCGCGAGCTCTACCCCAGAGCCAAATTCATCACCATCTTCGCCAAGCCCATGGGCGAACCCCTGGTGGATGACTTCGAAGTCGCCATTCCGCAGGATACCTGGATTGAACAGCCCTGGGACATGGCGCTGGAGTTCGCCAAGCCGATCTGCGACGAAGCGTAATCGCCCCACCGGTCGCGACCAGTGACTCCCCGGCATTCGGAAGCGGACTGATCCGTCGTGATGCAAGGTTGACCACATTGAGCCCCTTTTGGGGCTCAATGCGTTTCTGGTGTGGCTGCTCGATGTGAAAAGTGGTTAAGATGGGACATTGTTTGAGACAGAAGAGCCACCATTTTGGAACCAAACGACGATACCAATCTGACGGAAAAGCTGTTTACCCGGGTCAAAAAGGTATTGGAAACTTCCGAAGTCTCCAACTCGAGCCCCGTCGACGAGCAAGACAGCGCACTGTCTGACAGCTTCATCGATGGCGCCCTGTCGCCCCGCTGGTATCGCCTGCTGCGCAGACCGACCTGGGCCTGGCAGGGGGCCGATCCCGTCGAGGTGGAGCAGACCCTGGCGCACATCGCCATGGGGCAGGGGGAGCGCAGTCACGAACGCTATCTGGACACCATCAAGGGCTATGTGCCCGGCAACTGGGTCTATGAGTGGAGCCAGCTCGCCGGCCGTTATTTCAATACGGGGCGGACGCTGCTGGGGGAAGGGGATCGCGCCGCGGCGCTGAAGAGCCTGCTCAAGGCCGTGCGCTACTACTCCATCGCAAGCTACCCCCACCTCAAGCACGACGAGCTGGCAGATCAGGCCCAGTTGCTCGGCAACATGGCCTATCGCGAGGCCGGACGCCTGTTCAAGGTGCCCCTCAAGGAGTTGCAGGTCCCGTTTCGGGGCAAGACCATCCAGGGCTACCTGCATCTGCCCACCACCGAGAAACCTGTGCCCCTGGTCATCGTCAGCGGTGGCATCGATTCGCTTCAGGTGGACTTCCTCAACTTCTATTTCAAGTGTCTCGAGCCCCATGGCATCGGGATGCTCTCCCTGGACATGCCGGGCACCGGCTATGCCGAGCACTGGCCCCTGGTGCAGGACACCAGCCGCCTGCACCAGGCGGTGCTCAACTACCTCTCGGAGGTGGCCTGGGTCGATCACCAGCGCATCGCCATGGTGGGGTTCCGCCTCGCCGGCAATGTGGCGGCCCGCCTCGCCTTCGTCGAGCCGTTCAAGCTTCGGACCGTGGTTTGCATCGGTGCCGGCATCAACCAGGTGTTCACCAATCAGGAGATGTTCGCCCGCTGCCCGCGCATGATGCGCGACGGGCTGGCGAACCGGCTGGGGGCGGACGCGGCTCAGTGGGATCTGCTGCGCACCAAGTGTCAGGTCTTCTCCCTCAAGACCCAGGGATTGCTGGGGAGTCGCACTTCCGTGCCGATATTGAGTATCGGGCACAAGAAAGATTTTATTTGTCCCGAGCAGGATGTCCGGGCATTGGCCGCTGCGAGTCGCAACGGCAAGGCGGTGGTGTTTGACAAGCAGCCACTGCTCGAGGTCTATGACGAGGCACTGAAAGAGACGGTAGACTGGCTCAAAAAGCACTTATGTACATGATATAAAACTAAAAATGTAACATCACCATGTGATGGTATGGCTTGTTCAACAGGGAGGTTAGCATGTCGGAAGGAGTGACTTACAAGCGATTGCTGCGGCAGTTCGCGGCCATTGGCCCCTATTTGCGTGAAGACCTGTGCGAGGAGGGCCGATACCGCTTTGACTGCCTGTCCGTCTGCGTCAGCGCCAAGCCTGCCCCGGACAAGCGGGAGTTCTGGGGCTGGTGGCTGGTGCTGGAGCAGGCGGATCACAGCTTCAGCTACCACTATCAGACGGGGTTCTACAACGCGGACGGGGAGTGGATCGACAAGGCGCTGCCCAAGAAGCATCAGGCGGAAGTGGAACGCACCCTGCAACATTTCTACAAGCTCATCAGCGGCAAATTGACCCAGCTGGAGTGCACCCTCTCCCCCGCGAAGCAGGTGACCGCCGAACTGAGCGTGACGGCAGCCTGATCCCCAAGCCCCGCATCTTCCCGGTGCGGGGTACCCCGATGCTTTGTCACCGAGCCTGCAACTGCCTGGCGAGGCTTAATTGCCTTGCAGGGCAGGAGGGCCGTGGGTATAAAGGGATTCCTTACTTTTCTAACCCTTCGTTCCCATGGAAAACAGAACCATAGTCGTCAAACTGGGCACCAGCGTGCTCACCGGGGGATCTGCCCGCCTCAACCGTGCCCACATGGTCGAGCTGGTCAGACAATGTGCCGCCTTGCATCGACACGGGCACCGTGTCGTGCTGGTCACGTCGGGGGCCATCGCCGCCGGTCGTGAGCATCTGGGCCACCCTCCGCTGGCGCCTACCCTGCCGAACAAACAGATGCTGGCGGCGGTGGGTCAGACCCAGCTCATCCGGGTATGGCAGGACCTGTTCAACCTCTACGGGCTGCACATCGGCCAGATGCTACTGACCCGCGCCGACCTGGAAGACAGGGAGCGCTACCTCAATGCCCGCGACACCCTGCGCACTCTGCTCGATCACCGCATCATCCCCGTCATCAACGAGAACGACGCCGTGGCCACCGCCGAGATCAAGGTGGGGGACAACGACAACCTCTCTGCCCGTGCGGCCATCCTGGCGGATGCGGACTTGCTGGTCCTGCTCACGGATCAGAAGGGGCTCTTCACCGCCGACCCGCGCACCAACCCGGATGCCCAGCTCATCGAAGAGGTGCAGACCATAGATGACACCCTGCGCTCCCTTGCCGGTGACAGCGTGAGCGGCCTTGGCACCGGTGGCATGGCCACCAAGTTGCAGGCCGCCGACGTGGCACGCCGCGCCGGGGTGGACGTGGTGATTGCCACCGGCCAGATCCCGGAAGTGATCGGCCGCCTCGCCGCCGGGGAGCGGGTGGGGACCCTGTTCCCGGCCCTGGCATCCCCCCTGGAAGGGCGCAAGAGCTGGATCCTGGCAGGGCCCCCTCCTCACGGCGAAGTGCAGGTGGATCAGGGGGCCGTGGCCGCCATGCAGGAGAAGGGCTCCAGCCTGCTGCCCAAGGGCATCGTCGCGGTGAAGGGAGATTTCGTGCGTGGCGACGTGGTGCGTATCCTGGATCCCAAGGGGAGCGAGCTGGCTCGCGGTATCTGCCGTTACGACCATCTGGAGCTGGATCGGCTGCGCGGTGTCCACTCGGATCAGATTGAACAGGTATTGGGTTACGGCTATGGGGCCGTGGCCATCCACCGTGATGACATGGTGCTGCTCTGAACAGGGCGGCACCGCATGAACAAAAGGGAACTGTGATGAGTCTGGAGAAAATGGGGCAGGCGGCCCGTGAAGCCGCCTATCAACTGGCCACCGTCAGCACGGCACAGAAGAACCGGGCGCTGGCGGCCATCGCCGATGAACTGGAAGCACGCAGTGCCCAGATCCTGGCGGCCAACGAGAAAGACATTGCCGCCGGGCGCGAGGCGGGGCTCACGGAAGCCATGCTGGATCGCCTGCTGCTCAACCCGGCGCGCCTTGCCGGCATCGTGGCGGATGTGCGCAAGGTGATCACCCTGGACGATCCGGTCGGGGCCGAAATCGACAGCCGGGTGCTGGAGAATGGCCTGCGCCTCTCCCGTCGCCGGGTGCCCATCGGGGTCATCGGCGTCATCTACGAGGCGCGCCCCAATGTCACCATCGACATCGCCAGCCTCTGCCTCAAGACCGGCAACGCCAGCATTCTGCGCGGTGGTCGCGAGACCTTCCACTCCAACCTGGAGCTGGTGCGGGTGATCCAGCATGCCCTGGCGGCGTCCGGCCTGCCCGAGGCGGCGGTGCAGTACATCGACAACCCGGACAGGGCGCTGGTGGCCGAGTTGCTGCGCCTCGACCGCTACGTGGACATGATCATCCCCCGCGGCGGCGCGGGTCTTCACAAGATGTGCAAGGAGAACAGCTCCATCCCCGTCATCATCGGCGGGTTCGGTATCAGCCATATCTTCGTGGACGAGAGCGCCGATCTGGCGCGTTCCCTGGCGGTCATCGAGAACGCCAAGGTGCAGCGCCCCTCCGCCTGCAACGCCCTCGATACCCTGCTGGTACACGAGAAGGTGGCGGCCACCTTGCTGCCGCAACTGGTGGCTCTGATGAACGAGCGCAAGGTGACCCTGGTGGGCGCGCCCAATGCCATGGCGCTGCTGGTTGGCAGCGAGAACCTGTGCGACGCGGGGCCGGAAGATTTCGACACCGAGTGGCTGGGGCTGACCCTGGGGGTCAAGGTGGTGGCGGACGTCAACGAGGCGCTGGCCCATATGCGCGAGCACAACGCCGGCCACTCCGATGCCATCCTGACCAACTCCCTCGCCAATGCCGAGCGTTTCGTCAACGGGGCTGGTTCGGCGGCGGTCTATGTCAACGCCTCCACCCGCTTCACCGACGGCGGCCAGTTTGGCCTCGGGGCCGAGGTGGCGGTCTCGACCCAGATGCTTCACGCCCGTGGCCCCATGGGGCTGACCGAACTCACCAGCTACAAGTGGGTGGGGCAGGCGGATTATCTCAGCCGTGCCTGATCCAGGCACGCTCAGCAAGCAGGACAATGCCGACTCAGGTCGGCATTTTTGTGCTTTTTTATTGCTCGCAATCAATGGCTTGCATATAACTATCCAGCAGGATGCGGTGTCACCCGGGGCATCAGGCCAGCGACAGCAAGGGGAGCAACTTCAAGGATGAAGGGACAGGATAGGAGTGCGTGGTGGGGCAGCCTCTGGCTGAGCCTGCCACTGCTGCTGGGGGCGCTCTGTTTTAGCGGCGCCAGCCACGCCAGCTGGGACCAGGATCTCTATCGTCAGCTCGGGCTGGCCGGCAAGCTCGACAGCCGCGTGTTTCGCAAGGCCCTGGACGGTTACCAGAGCGTGCGCCACAAGCGAAAACCCATTCTCACCATCATCGACTACAGCAAGCCCTCGACCATGCGCCGGCTGTTCGTCATCGACGTCAAGCGCCACAAGCTGCTCTACCACACCTGGGTCAGCCACGGCCGCAATTCGGGGGAGCTGGCCGCCCGCCAGTTCTCCAATCAGATGAATTCCCGGCAAAGTTCCCTGGGGGTCTACCGCACCGCCGAGACCTATCAGGGCAAGCACGGTTACTCCCTGCGTCTCGACGGCCTCAGTCCCGGCAAGAACAGCAATGCCCGCAAGCGCGCCATCGTGGTGCACGGGGCGGACTACGCCAGCCCCAGGCATCTGCAGAAGTTTGACAAGCTGGGGCGCAGCTGGGGATGCCCGGCCCTGCCAAGGGAGCAGTCCAGGGCCATTATCGACACCATCAAGGGAGGGAGCGTCATCTATGCCCATGGCTGAGAGCCTGCCCGCGAGCCTGCTGCGAGGGCGTCACCAGGACTGGTGGGCGGCGCTCTACCTTGCCGACGACCTCTCGTTATCCCTCGTGCACCGGTTCTGAGATGAGCATCCCATGGCAATGAACAGCAAAAAGGCCAGCATATGCTGGCCTTGGCGCATCAGGCGGGGATTATTTGCGGACCACCAGCACAGGGCAGGGAGCGTGGCGCACCACGGATTCCGCCACGCTGCCCACCAGCAGGTGGGTGATGCCGGAGCGGCCATGGCTGCCCATGACCACGAGATCCACCTTGTCTTCCTTCGCCTGGAGGACGATTTCATCGGCGGCGCGGCCAAAACGGACCTCGAACTTGGCCGGAATGGGCAGGCAGGCGACCAGTTCCTTGAGCTGACTCTTGGCCTGGCGTTCCATCTCGTGGGTGATCTCGATGGCCGTCATGTGCAGGATCTTGTAGCTGTCGAAGCCGTGCAGCTGATCCACCACGTGGACCAGTTTGAGCTCGGCCTGGTGGGTGTTGGCCATGAAGACGGCGTAGTCGAGTACCGCTCTGGACATCTCGGAGAAATCGACGGGGCAGAGCAGGGATTTGATGGTTGGCATGAGAATCTCCCCTCAAGTTGGGCTACTAATGAATCTTGTTTGCCATGATACGCTGTGGGGCGACAATAACCCTCGACCCGCTCGCAAAATGGGGAAAATGTCGGCCGGGACTCTGTTTTTCTATGCTATCTGTATGCCTGAACGGGCCGTCCGGCGGTGAGCATCTGCCGAGTGCCATATCACTGAGGATATTCATGGTTCGTCTTTTTCTGTTCTGTTGCCTGCTGATCACCTCGTTCGTGCGGGCAGACACCATACACGTCTATTGCGACGACTGGCCCGGCTTCTGTCACCGGGACGGCAAGGGGGTCTATCTGGATGTGGTTCGAGCCATCTATGAACCCCTGGGGCACGAGGTGAAGCTTCACATGGTGCCTTACAAACGGGCACTGGCGGTGGTGTCGCAAAAGGAGGGGGACATGGCGATGGGGGTCTATCGGGGAGAGGTGCCCGGGGTCCATCAGCCCGACTACCCCGACTCGGCGGACTACGTGAGCGTGGTGATGCAAAAGCGCTGGCTGCCGCACTGGGCAGGGGAGCACAGCCTCAAGGAGCAGGAGGTGCTCTGGCTGAGGGGGTGGGCCTTTGACAAGTTCATCCCGGAGCCGATGCGCTGGTTCGAGATAGACAGCCACGAGATGGCGCTGCAATTGCTGATCAAGGGGCGTTACCGCTACTACCTGACCGACGGCGCCCTCTACCCCGAAGGCTCCCTTCCCCCCGAGCTGGTACAGGTATTCCTGCGCTGGATCCCGACCTACCCCATCTTCGCCGATACCCCGAAGGGCAGGGAGTTGCACGGGCTCTGGGATCCCGGCATGCGTACCCTGAAAAGGCAGGGCAAGCTGGCGGAGATCTATCGGCAGAACAAGCTCTACGACTACTACCAGGACTTTCTCAGGGAGCAGGTGGTGCGGGCGAACAAGCCACAGCCCTAGCTGTCGGGCCTGATGCCGTCATCGGGCCCCTCTTGTCCTGCCTCAGCCTTTGGCTCTGAGCGTCTTGGCCAACCGGTCATAGAGGATGACGTTGACCGAGGCGGCCAGGTTCATGCAACCCTGAGTCGGCACATAGATGACCTCCTTCACCGCCGCGAAGCGGGCGGGTTCCAGGGTGCCATCCTCCGGGCCGAAGATGTAGAAGGCTCTCTCGGGGTGCACGTAATCCGGCAGGGGCGTGGCCCCCTCGATAAGATCCACCAGCACAGGGGTGCAGCCCTCGGGCACGAAGTCCAGCAGCTCCTCGACCCCGAGCAGGGGGATCTTCTCCACCATCTGCTTGGTGTCGGTGACAAAACGCCTCGCCAGCTCGAAGCGCTGCCCCGTGTAGTAGACTTCGTCCGCCCCGTAGCAGCCGGCGGCCCGCATCACGGCACCCACGTTCTCCGGGGATTTGGGATTGACCAGCCCGATGGCGCAATAGTCCCCTCTCTCCCGGGCATCTGCCCGGTGCTGCCAGGCAGCGCCTTCATCTGACACTTTCATCTCTCTCTCCTGTGTGGCGGCGCATTATACCCCCGGTGGGCCCCTTGCCCAGCGTGCGGGGCGGATTCCCGCAAGGCGGGCCCAACAAGGGGGCGGCTGCACCGTGGCGGCGCAGCCAGACACCCTGATGCGCAATGGCGGCGTCCCTTGCATCCTGGCGCGGGGTTTGCAGTCACTTCCCCATACAAGACGATGAGGCATCCGGACAAAGGCGTCCGTCCCCGCAGGGGGGCGGACGCTTTTTTTTATGGGCCCCTCGTCAGACACATGACAAGGAGCAAGGGAATGAAGACCACCTGTGCCTATTGCGGAGTGGGGTGCGGCATCCGGCTGAGCCGGGAGGGTGACAACTGGCAGTTGCAGGGGGATGAGCAGCATCCGGCCAACGGCGGCGCCCTGTGCGTCAAGGGGGCCAGCCTGCTGGAGAGCCTGGCCTTTCCCGACCGCCTGCTCTATCCGCGCTGGATGGGGCAGCGCATCGGCTGGGAGGAGGCCCTGGACACCCTGGCGGAGCGCTTTGCCGCCATCCTGGCCGAGTCCGGGCCGGATGCCATCGGCATCTATCTGTCGGGCCAGCTGACCACCGAGGATTACTACGTCGCCAACAAGCTGATGAAGGGGTATCTGGGCAGTGCCAACGTGGACACCAACTCCCGGCTCTGCATGTCGTCGGCGGTGGTGGCCCACCAGCGCGCCTTCGGGGAGGATCTGGTGCCCGCCTGTTACGAGGATCTGGAGCTCGCGGATCTGGTGGTGCTCACCGGTGCCAACACCGCTTGGACCCATCCCGTGCTGTTTCGCCGCCTGCAGCAGGCCAGGGCGCGGCGCCCCGAGCTCAGGCTGGTGGTGCTGGATCCCCGCCGCACCATGACGGCGGAGCAGGGGGATCTGCATCTGGCGCTCAAACCCGGCAGCGACGTGACGCTCTGGAACGGCCTGTGCCGCTACCTGCTCGATGTCGATGGCTGGGACAAGGCCTATGTGGCGCAGCACGTGAGCGGTTTCGAGGAACTTGCGGGCGCGCTGGACGATCCGGCCTGGCAGTTGGACGAGGTGGCCCGCAGCTGCGGCCTCTCCCGCAGCGATCTGCTCGGTTTCTACCAGATCTTTGCCCGTACCCCCAAGACCGTCACCCTGTTCTGCCAGGGGATCAACCAGTCCAACCAGGGGGTGGACAAGGCCAACGCCATCATCAACGCCCACCTGATGTGCGGTCGCATCGGCAAGCCGGGGGCGGCTCCCTTCTCCATGACGGGGCAACCCAACGCCATGGGAGGGCGTGAGGTGGGGGGGCTCGCGACCCAGCTCGCCGCCCACATGGGCTTTGGCGAGGCCGAGTGCGATCGGGTACAGCGCTTCTGGGGAAGCCCGACCATGGTGCGCGGGCCGGGGCACAAGGCGGTCGAGCTGTTCGAGGCGGTGCACCGGGGGGAGATCCGCGCGCTCTGGGTGCTCGGCACCAACCCGGCCGTCTCCCTGCCGGACGGCAACCGGGTGCGCGAGGCCCTGAGCCGCTGCGAGCTGCTGGTGGTCTCCGAAGTGACGGCCAACACCGACACGGCTCGCCTCGCCCACCTGCTGTTGCCTGCCGCCGCCTGGGGGGAGAAGAGCGGCACCGTCACCAACTCCGAGCGCACCATCAGCCGCCAGCGCGCCTTCCTGCCCCTGCCGGGGGAGGCCAGGCCAGACTGGTGGGCCCTGACCCGGCTCGCCCGTCGGCTCGGCTTTGGCGAGGGGTTCGCCTATGAGCACGAGCACGAGATCTTCTGCGAGCATGCCGCCCTCTCCGGGTTTGAGAACGACGGATCCCGCCAGTTCGACATCTCCGGGCTGGCGGGTCTCACCCGTGCCGAATTCGAGGCCCTTTCTCCCCTGCGCTGGCCCGTCAACGCCGACTGGCCCCGTGGGCGGGATCGCCTGTTCGAGGATGGGCGCTTCGCCACCCCGGATGGCCGGGCCCGCCTGCTGCCCCTGGCCCAGCGCTTCCCCGAGCAGTCAGAAACGCCCCCGCTTGCAGGGGCTGTCTCCCTGCTCCTCAACAGTGGCCGCCTGCGGGATCAGTGGCACACCATGACCCGCACCGGCCATGTGCCCCGGTTGCAGGAGGCCGAGCCCTGGCCCAGGGTGCGGATGGGGGCCGCCAGCCTGCTGGCGCTTGGCGTGAAGGAGGGGGATCTGGTGCGCCTTTGCAACGGGCTTGGGGAGGCGCTGCTGCTGGTGGGGCTGGATGAGGGGCTCAGGGAGGGGGAGGCCTTCCTGCCCATGCACTGGACCGACAGCCAGTGCAGCCAGGGAACGGTCAACCGCCTCATCGCCCCCGTGGTGGATCCCCTCTCGGGCCAGCCCATGTTCAAACAGGGGCGGGTGCAGGCCAGGGCGCAGCTCACCCGCTGGCAAGGGCTCTGGTGTGGCCGTGGTGAGTGGCGCGAGCCGGTGGACTGGTGGGCCAGGCGTCCCCTGCCCGAGGGGAACTGCACCCTGCTGGCCTCCTGGTCAGAGAGCACAGAGAGCCTGTGGCAACGGCTTGGGGCCGAGGGGCACTGGCTCAGGCTGCCCATGAAGGAGGGGTGGCTGGCCGTGGCTCTGGCCGGAGATCGTATCGAGGGGATCCTGCTGGTGGGGGCGCGGCGCCCGGACATCAAGGTCGACCTGCTGGCCAGTCTGCTCGGCACGCCGCTCCAGGCGGGGGCCCTGAGCCAGACCCTGAGCCAGGCCCTGGCCGGGGAGAGCCGGCTGGTCTGCTCCTGCCTGCGGGTCTCGGAGCAGCGCATCGTCGATGCCATCACCCGGCAGGGGGTGAGCGAGTTGGCGGGGCTGCAGGCCCTGCTCGGCTGTGGCAGCAACTGCGGCACCTGTCTGCCCGAAATCGACAAGCTGTTGATCAAACATGTTTTCCTGGCATCCGCTTAGTGCGGTGCCAGGACACAAGGAGCCTGAGATGAGCCAAATCAGTCTGGTGGGAGCGGGCCCCGGGCCCCTCGAATTGTTGACCCTGCGCGCCCTGCACCGTCTGGAGGCGGCAGAGGTCGTGGTCTATGACCGCCTGGTGGGGAGCGAGATCCTGGCCCGCATTCCCCACGGGGCGGCCCGCTTCGACGTGGGCAAGCGCTGCGGTGAGCCGAGCCCGACCCAGGAGGAGATCAACGCCCTGCTGCTGGCCCTGGCCCGCACGGGCAAGCGGGTAGTGCGTCTCAAGGGAGGGGATCCCCTGGTGTTCGGGCGCGGTGGCGAGGAGGCGCTGCACCTGGCCCGGCACGGCATCGAGGCCGAGCTGGTGCCGGGGATCACGGCGGCCCTGGGGTGCGCCGCCAGCAGCTTCATTCCCCTGACTCACAGGGGGCTGGCCCGCTCTCTGACCCTGGTGACGGGGCACCTGATGGACGAGCGCGACTATCAGGGCTGGCACGGGCTGACCCGGGCGGGCCACACCCTGGTGTTCTACATGGGGCTGGAGCGGGCGGCCCGCATTCGGGAAGGGATGTTGAGGGCGGGGGCCCCGGGCGCGCTGCCGGTGGCCCTGGTGGTGGCCGGCTGCAGCCCCCGCCAGCAGGTGCACGAGGCCACGCTCGATGGCCTGGAGCAAGCTGCCCGCGCCCTGCTGGGCCAGAGCCCGGTGCTGATCATCATGGGGGAGGTGGTGCGGCTGCGCGCCGAGCTGCAGGGGCTGCTGACGGAGGCCCTGGAACGGGTCGCCTGAGGGGCGATTGTCCCTCTACCCCCACTACCTCCTGATAGATAAAAAGGAGGTAGATTCAAAGAGTTGGCCTTCATGTTGCGGCATTTTCGCCAGACAGAACGCGATCGTCGCCGGTAAGGAGCGCCATGACTACTTTTTCCACCCGGGGCCAGGACGGCCCCGCTTCCCGGCTGTTGATCCACGCCGATGACCCGGGCCAGGCGAACCGCCTGGCCCTGCTGGTCAGTCACTACGGCCATCAGCCCGGGATCCTCGATACCCGCCAGTTGCTGACGCCGACGCAGAGGGGGGATGCCCTGCTCGTCAGTTGCCGCCAGTTCAGCGCCGAGGTACGCCTTGGCCTCTCCCTTTGGCCCGACATGCCGCGCCTCTTGTTCTGCGAGCGGCTGGGGGGCGATACCCAGCTCGCCCTGTTGCAGCAGGGGGTGTTGCTGGTGCCCCACCCTTGCGGCGAGCGTGAGCCGGTGGAGCAGTGGCTGCGTCTGGCCCGCAGTCAGCTCGCCATGGTGCAGGCCCTGATGCAGACCGAGAGCGAGCTGCGCCAGAAGCTGGAGGATAGGCGGCTCATCGAGCAGGCCAAGGGACGCCTGATGCGCCATCAGGGGCTGGACGAGGACGAGGCCTATCGCCTGATGCGCAGCACCGCCATGAGCCGTCACCTGAGCCTGGGGGAGCTGGCGCGGCAACTGCTGCAGGCTTTGCCCGCCTGAGCGCCCCCGTGGCCAACCGTTTTGGTGCAACTGCGCCTAATTGAGGCAAATTTGAGGGAGGATCAGGGCACCACAGACCGCAAAGGGCCGCCTGATGCAACCTGGACGAGCTGGCACGGAAAGTGAATAACAAAAACACGATAGCAATGAAGTAACGATGCGCAGTGAGGGGCCGGTCAGGTCACTCACCCGCAACAGGGCAAAGAAGCCCCGCCGATCCCGGATCGGCGGGGCTTTTTTTTGGTCGCGACGCACCTTGGGTCGCAGTGCTGCAACGAGGTGGCACTGCGATTCCAGGCAGCCTGGCGCCATGGCCCTGACCCGGAACCGAGGGAGGAGATGCAATGAACGGACGACAAGGATGTGCGGGGCTGCTGCTGGCGGCGCTGTCGCTGCCGGTGCTGGCACTGGGAGCCCCGGAGCAGGAGGAGCTCAGGCTCGGCTTCATCAAGCTGACCGACATGGCGCCGCTGGCGGTGGCCTACGAGCGGGGCTATTTCGAGGATGAGGGACTCTACGTCACCCTCGAAGCCCAGGCGAACTGGAAGATCCTGCTGGATCGGGTGATAGACGGCGAGCTGGACGGTGCCCAGATGCTGGCGGGCCAGCCCCTGGCGGCCCACATCGGCATCGGCACCCAGGCCGAGCTGGTGACGGCGTTTGCCATGGATCTCAACGGCAACGCCATCACGGTGGCCAACAGCGTCTGGGCCGCCATGGTGCCCCAGTTGCCCAGGCCGCAGGCGGGCCAGGTGCCGCCCCCGGTGAGCGCCGCCGCCCTCAAGCCCGTGGTGGCGAACTATCGTCAGGAGGGCAAGCCCTTCAACATGGGGATGGTCTTCCCCGTCTCCCCACACAACTACGAGCTGAGGTACTGGCTGGCGGCAGGCGGCCTGCACCCCGGTTTCTATGCGCCCAAGCTTGGGGACAACTCGGGCCAGCGCCAGGCGGACGTGCTGCTGTCGGTGACACCGTCCCCCCAGATGCCCGCCACCCTGGAGGCGGGCACCATCGCCGGCTACAGCGTGGGGGAGCCCTGGAACCAGCAGGCGGTCGCCAGGGGCATAGGGGTGCCCGTCATCACGGATAACGAGATCTGGCGCAACAACCCGGAGAAGGTGTTCGGCGTCACCCGGCAGTGGGCCGAGCGTCACCCCAACACCCATGTGCGGCTGGTGAAGGCGCTGCTGCGGGCGGCCTGGTGGCTGGATGCAGACGACAACGGCAACCGGCGCGCGGCGGCCAAGCTGCTGGCCAAACCCGAGTACGTGGGGGCGGACGAGCAGGTGATCGCCAGCTCCATGACCGGCACCTTCGAGTACGCCAGGGGAGACAAGCGCCAGGTGCCGGATTTCAACGTCTTCTTCCGCCACCACGCCACCTATCCCTACTACTCCGACGCCATCTGGTATCTGACCCAGATGCGGCGCTGGGGCCAGATCCCCGAGGCCAGGCCGGACGCCTGGTTCGAGCAGGTGGCCAAGGCCGTCTATCAACCGGATGTCTATCGCCAGGCCGCCGAGGCCCTCATCGCCGAGGGCAAGCTCAAGGCCAGTGACTTCCCCGACTTTGCCAGCGAGCAGGGCTATCGCGGCCCCCAGGATGGCTTCATCGACGGCCTCATCTATGACGGCCGCCACCCCAACGCCTACCTGCAACAGTTCGCCATCGGCCTCAAGGGCGATGAGCGGGTGCAATGAGCAAGGAGATCCCGATGAAACGACACACATGGCCCCTCATCCATTTAAAAGCCATCAACTGGAAAATCATGGTGCAGCCCCTGCTCGGCGTGCTGCTCTTCCTCGGCCTCTGGCAGTGGGGGGCGAGCCAGGTGCAGACCAGTCTGGGCACCCTGCCGGGGCCGCTCGCCACCGCCAGCCAGCTCTGGTCCCTCGGGCAGGATCACCTGGCGGAGCGGGAGAAGGCGGCGGCCTTCCTCGAACGCCAGCAGGTGCGCAATGCGGCAAGGCTGGCGGCGGATCCGGCGGCCGAGGTGAAGCTGCGTCCCTACACAGGGCGCCCCACCTTCTTCGATCAGATAGCCACCAGCCTGCTCACCGTGCTGTGCGGCTTCGCGCTGGCGACCCTGATCGCCATCCCGTGCGGGGTGTTGCTTGGCATGAACCAGGGGCTCTATCGCGCAGCCAACCCGGTGATCCAGCTGCTCAAGCCGGTGTCGCCGCTGGCCTGGCTGCCCCTCATCACGCTAGTGGTGAGCGCTCTGTATGCAAATCCCGCCCCCTGGCTTGCCAAGTCCTTCCTCACCTCGGCCCTGACGGTGACCCTCTGCTCCCTCTGGCCGACCCTGATCAACACGGCGGTGGGGGTGGCGGGGCTGGATGGGGATCTGCACAACGTCAGCCGGGTGCTGCGTCTCTCCTTTGTGACCCATGTGCGCCGCATCGTGCTGCCCGGCGCCCTGCCCATGATCTTCACCGGGCTGCGGCTCTCCCTGGGGGTGGCCTGGATGGTGCTGATCGCGGCGGAGATGCTGGCCCAGAACCCGGGGCTCGGCAAGTTCGTGTGGGACGAGTTCCAGAGCGGCGGCTCTGCGTCTCTGGCCCGCATCATGGTGGCGGTGATCACCATAGGTCTCATCGGCTGCGCCCTGGACAGGGGCATGCTGGCCCTGCAGCAGTGGTTGTCCTGGGACAAGCGCCAGGTGCTGCGTTAATCACATTTCTATTCAGGCAGGAGAAGAGCCAATGAAGAGTTATCTGGAGATAAGCGACGTCGGCATCTCGTTCGAGACGGAGCAGGGCAGCTTCGAGGCCTTGAGCCGGGTCAACCTGCGCATCGAGAAGGGGGAGTTCGTCTCCCTCATCGGTCACTCGGGCTGCGGCAAGAGCACCGTCCTCAACCTGGTGGCCGGGCTGCTGGAGCCGACCCTGGGGGGCATCATTCTCGATGGTCGCGAGGTGGCGGGCCCGGGGCCCGAGCGGGCCATGGTGTTCCAGAACCACGCCCTGCTGCCCTGGCTCAGCGTCCAGCAGAACGTGGCGCTGGCGGTGGCCCAGGTGGAGTCTGACAAGCGGGCGGTGGCGGAGCGGGTGGACTACTACCTCTCCCTGGTGCAGATGGATCACGCCAGCCAGAAGATGCCCCACGAGCTGTCGGGGGGGATGAAGCAGCGGGTCGGCATCGCCCGCGCCCTCTCGCTCTCCCCCAAGGTGCTGCTGATGGACGAGCCGTTCGGCGCCCTCGATGCCCTGACCCGGGCCCATCTGCAGGATGCCCTGATGGCGATCCAGGCGGAGCTTGGCAACACCGTCATCATGATCACCCACGACGTGGACGAGGCGGTGCTGCTCTCCGATCGCATCGTCATGATGACCAATGGCCCCAGCGCCACGGTCGGTGAGATCCTGACCGTCGACCTGCCAAGGCCCAGAGACAGGGTCGCCCTGGCGGACGATCCCCACTACCACAAGCTGCGCCAGCAGGTGCTGCGCTTCCTCTACGAGAAGCAACGCAAGGTGACCCCCCTCAAGGCAGCCGGGCAGGTGCGCAGCAAGCTGCGCGCCTGAGCCCGCCGGATTCAAGGAAGAGAGACATGACAGACAAAGAGCAACAGTGGGTGGCAGAGGACGGCATGGACCTGCTCGGTCGCCAGAACAGTGGTTCCGCCGACACGGCCGACAAGCAACGGCTGCTGGTGGTGGGCAACGGCATGGTGGGTCACCACTTCGTCGAGCAGCTGGTGGCGGCGGGCGGCCTCGAGCGGTTCGACGTGACGGTGTTTGGCGCCGAGCCTGACGCCGCCTACGACAGGGTGCACCTCTCCGAGGTATTCGGCGGCAAGGCGCCCCAGGCCCTGCGCATGGCGGATCCTGCCTGGTATGAGGAGAGCGGCATTGCGCTGCGGCTGGGGGCCGAGGTGGAGGTGCTCGACCGGGCCACCCGCACCCTGACGCTGGCCAACGGCGAGCAGTTCCCTTACGACCGTCTGGTGCTGGCGACCGGCTCGGTCCCCTTCGTGCCCCCCATCCCCGGTCATCAGCGGGAGGGCTGCTTCGTCTATCGCACCCTGGGAGATCTCGCCGCCATCCGCGATGCCTGCGCCCAGGCCCGCAGCGGCGTGGTCATCGGTGGCGGCCTGCTGGGGCTGGAGGCGGCCAACGCCCTGCGCCTGCTCGGGCTCAAGACCCAGGTGGTGGAGTTCGCCCCTAGGCTGATGCCGGTGCAGCTCGACGAGAGCGGCGGCGCCGTGCTGCGGGACAAGATCCAGGCCCTCGGGGTCGAGGTGCTGGTGGAGAAGGCCACCGAGTGCATCGAGCAGGGGGAGCAGGCCCGTCATCGCCTGCGTTTCAAGGACGGTTCCCACATTGAGACCGACGTGCTGCTGTTCTCCGCCGGTATTCGACCCGCCGACGCCCTGGCCCGGCAATCCGGGCTGGAGGTCGGGGAGCGCGGCGGCATCTGCATCGACGATGGCTGCCACAGTTCGGATCCCGCCATCCTCGCCATCGGCGAGTGCGCGCTCTGGCAGGGCCGCATCTTCGGCCTGGTGGCTCCCGGCTACCAGATGGCCCGGGCCGCCGTGGCCAGTCTGTGCGGCGGCGAGACCCGCTTTATCGGGGCCGACATGTCCACCAAGCTCAAGCTGATGGGGGTGGACGTGGGCTCCATCGGCGATGCCCACGCCAGTACCGCCGGCGCCCAGGAGTTGCTGCTGCTGGACAGGGTCAACGGCATCTACAAGAAGCTGGTGACCGACGGCGAGGGCAACCGCCTGCTCGGCGCCATCCTGGTGGGGGACGGGGCCGATTACGAGCGGCTGCTGCAATACTACCAGAACGGGGTGGCGCTGCCCCAGCCGCCGCTCTCCCTGCTGGTGGGGGAGGTCGGGGCCGCCCCCGCGCCCCTGGTGCTGCCGGACAGCGCCATCCTCTGCTCCTGCCACAACGTCAGCAAGGGGGACGTGGTGGCCGCCGTTCGGGCGGGCAATCACGAGCTCTCGGCGGTGAAGAGCTGCACCAAGGCCGGCACCGGCTGCGGCGGTTGCAGCAACCTGCTCAAGCAGGTGGTGGATCAGACCCTGGCGGACCTTGGCGTCGAGGCGGACAAGGGGTTGTGCGAGCACTTCGCCTACGGCCGTCAAGAGCTCTATCACCTGGCCCGGGTGGGCGAGCTGAAGAGCTTCGAGGCGCTGCGGGACAAGCACGGCCAGGGGCTGGGGTGCGACATCTGCAAGCCGACGGTGGCCTCCATCCTGGCGTCCCTCTGGAACGAGCACGTGCTGGAGAAGCCCCACCGCGCGTTGCAGGATACCAACGACGCCTTCCTTGCGAACCTGCAAAAGGACGGCACCTATTCGGTGGTGCCGCGCATCCCGGGGGGGGAGATCACCCCGGAGGGGCTCATCACCATCGGCGAGGTGGCGCGCAAGTACGGCCTCTACACCAAGATCACCGGCGGCCAGCGCATCGATCTCTTCGGCGCCCGGGTCGACCAGCTGCCCGCCATCTGGGGCGAGCTGGTGGCGGCGGGCTTCGAGACGGGTCAGGCCTACGGCAAGTCGGTGCGCACCGTGAAGTCCTGTGTGGGCTCCACCTGGTGTCGCTACGGGGTGCAGGACTCCATGACCCTGACCCAGACCCTGGAGCACCGCTACAAGGGGCTGCGGGCACCACACAAGCTGAAGTTTGCGGTCTCCGGCTGCACCCGGGAGTGCGCCGAGGCCCAGAGCAAGGACATCGGCGTCATCGCCACCGAGCGGGGCTGGAACCTCTATGTGTGTGGCAACGGCGGCATGCGGCCGCGCCACGCCGACCTCTTTGCCACGGATCTCGACGAGCAGACCCTGATCCGCTACATCGACCGGCTGCTGATGTTCTACGTGCGCACCGGGGACCGGCTGCAACGCACCTCGGTCTGGATGGAGAACATGGAAGGGGGGCTCGACTACCTAAAGTCGGTGATCATCGAGGACAGGCTCGGCATCGGTGCCGAGCTGGAGGCCATGATGGAGGGGATAGTCGGCACCTGGCAGTGCGAGTGGAAGAGCACATTGGCGGATCCGGACAAGCTCAAGTTGTTCGAGGCCTTCGTCAACCGGCCCGAGGACGAGACGCCGCCGCGCCGTGAGGAGCGGGGGCAATGGGTGCCGGATATCGCTATCAAGGAAGTGGTATGAGCGGGGGCAACGGGTTGCACACCCGCCATCAGTATCAAGGAGGTGGTATGGAGGATGACAAGGACGATGCACAGTTCTGCGGGCAGTGGCACCGGGTGTGCGAGCTGGCGGCGCTGCCGGAGCAGGCCGGGCGCAGCGCCTGGCTGGAGGGGCGAGTGCTGGCGCTGTTTCGCCTCGGGGAGCATGTCTATGCCCTGGACGGGGTGGACCCCCTGGCCGGCGTCGCGGTGCTGGGGCGTGGCCTGGTGGGGGATGCCGGGGGCGAACCCGTGGTCGCCTCGCCGCTGTACAAGCAGCGCTACGCCCTGATGGACGGTCGCTGTCTGGACGATCCTGCCCTGAGCGTCGCCTGCTGGCCGGTGCGGCTGGAGGGGAGCGAGGTCTGGGTACAGCTGGGGTGAGTGGCCCATCTGAAACCATGTTGTGATCGCCGGGCACTGCCCGGTGATTTTTTGTGCGCGACCCGACATTTCTTGTACGAGAGGATGGCGGGAAAACGTTTTTCGGAAATAATGGACAAACGTTTGCAACTGGATGTTTGTCTATGACGGAACGTGAGCAAGAGATCCTCGCCCTGCTGCGCCAGGATCCCATGATTGCCCAGCAGGAGCTGGCGGACAGGCTCGGCATCAGCCGCTCGGCGCTGGCGAGCCACATCTCCAGCCTGATGCGCCAGGGCTATGTGCAGGGGCGCGGCTACGTGCTGCGCGAAGGCCCTTACGCCGTGGTGATCGGCGGCGCCAACATGGATATCTGTGGCTGCAGCCACGACAACCTGCGCATCGGCGACTCCAACCCGGGCCGGGTACGCACCTCCGCCGGCGGGGTAGGGCGCAACATCGCCGAGAACCTGGCGCGCCTTGGCACCGACACCCGGCTACTGACCGCGGTGGGCAACGATCAGTACGGCCATCATCTTCTGGAGGTGAGCCAGCGCGCCGGGGTCGATGTGCGCCAGGTGCTGGTACTGGAGGGTCAGTCGACCTCCTGCTACCTCAGCCTGCACGATGGCAGCGGCGAGATGAGCTGCGCCGTCAACGACATGGGGATCATCGAGCAGCTCACCCCGGCCCGGCTCACCCCCCTGAGCGGTTTTCTCGGAGCGGCCCGGCTCTGGGTGCTCGACACCAACCTCGCCACCCACACCCTTGACTGGCTGTTCGAGCGCCAGGGGGAGCACATCATCTTCGTGGACACCGTGTCGGTGGCCAAGGTGGAGAAGATCCGCCCCTGGCTGCACCGCATCCACACCCTCAAACCCAATCGCACCGAGGCGGAGCAGCTGTGCGGCTTCACCATCGGGGGGCCCGACACCTGGCCCATGGCGGCGGCCTGGTTCCATCGCGCCGGGGTGCAGCGGCTCTTCCTGAGCCTCGGCGATCAGGGGATCTTCTATAGCGACGGGGCCTGCCAGGGCCATCTGCCCGTGCTCGGCAGCCCGGTCGTCAACGTGACCGGCGGCGGCGATGCCTTCATGGCAGGGCTGGCCCACGCCTGGTTGCAGGAGCAGGGCATCATGGAGACCACCCGGTTCGCCCTCGGTTGCGCCGCCCTCACCGTCAATTGTTCCGATACCGTCTTTTCCGGCCTATCCAAGGCCGCCGTTGAACGCATGCTGGAGGAGTACCCATGTTGAACGCTTACCTCGATATCCAACCTGAAGTTGCCGCCGCGCTGGCCGCCGGCAAGCCGGTGGTGGCCCTGGAGTCCACCATCATCTCCCACGGCATGCCCTATCCGCAGAACGTGGAGACGGCGCGCCAGGTCGAGCAGGTGGTGCGTGACAACGGCGCCGTGCCGGCCACCATCGCCATCATCGATGGCCGCCTCAAGGTGGGTCTGGATGCGGGGGCGCTGGAGGCGCTGGGCCGGGCCGGTCATGCCGCCACCAAGTGCAGCCGCCGCGACATTCCCTTCGTGCTGGCCAACAAGGGGTTGGGGGCGACCACGGTAGCCTCCACCATGATCATCGCCGCCATGGCCGGGATCCGGGTGTTCGCCACCGGCGGCATCGGCGGCGTGCACCGCGGTGCCCAGGAGACCTTCGACATCTCCGCTGACCTGCAGGAATTTGCCCAGACCCCGGTGGCCGTGGTCTGCGCCGGTGCCAAGTCGATCCTCGACATCGGCTTGACCCTGGAGTACCTGGAGACCCAGGGGGTGCCGGTGATCGGCTACCAGACCGAGGAGCTGCCCGCCTTCTACACCCGGGAGAGCGGCTTCAAGGTGGATTACCGCCTGGAGAGCCCGGCGGCGATCGCGCAGGCGCTGCGTCTGAAGTGGGAGCTGGGGCTGGCGGGGGGCGCCGTGGTGGCCAACCCGATCCCGACCCAGTTTGCCATGCCCAAGGCCGACATCGACGCCGCCATTGCCCAGGCACTGCGAGAGGCGGACGAGCAGGGGGTGAAGGGCAAGGCGTCCACCCCCTTCCTGCTGGCTCGGGTGTGCGAGCTGACCGGTGGCAACTCCCTAGCGGCGAATATCCAGCTGGTGCTGAACAACGCCGCGCTGGGGGCGCGCATCGCTGCCAGCCTGTGATCGGTTGTCCGAGTGTGCGAGCTGACCGGTGGCAACTCCCTGGCAGTTAATGTGCAGCGGGTGCTGAACAGCACTGCCCTGGGGGCAAAGATTGCCGCCAGCCTGTAAACACCTTTGCGAAAGATGCAAAAGAGGGCCAGCAGGCCCTCTTTTTATTGCGCGAATCGGTGAGATAACCCCCTTATTCCAGCACCAGTCGCCCGTTGAGAGGTTGGACGGGGCGGTTGTTGGGGTGGTGCATCACCGCCTTGAAGGCATCGATCTGGGCCTGGCTGGCCTGGACCGGCTCCTTCATCACCAGCCAGCGCACTCCTTCCGAGCAGGGTGGGGTGGTCAGGGACCCGCTGAAGCGGTAGTAGTCGTGCTGGGCGGGCAGCAGTTGCTCTGCCGAGATGGGTTCCTTGAAGGCATGGATCTCCCCCGCCTTGGCTGGCAACACCTGCCAGGCCTGGCTCAGGGCCCCATTGGCCTGGCCCGGCTCGAACACCACGGCGACCACCGCCAGCTCCCCCTTGTCATTGGCATGGACCAGGTGACCCTCCAGGGGGTAGGACCTGCCTTCGATGAGGTTTTCGCTGGGGGCGTGGAAGTGGAACTGCTTGAGCTCGAAGTGCATGCCGTCGAGCTCAAGGGTGCTGCCGGGGACATAGTTGACCTGCACCGTGTGGCCGTTGTTGACCAGCGTCTTGCCACCCGCCTGATAGTGGAACTGCAGGGGGGCCAGATCGGCCTTCACCAGACCCGAGAGGTTGACCGGCGACTGGTTGCTGCCGGCACACTGGCCATATTCCGGGGTCAGGCTGGCCCATTTCGCCGGGCCGGCCTCGCCGCTGTATTCCCAGTGTGTGGTGGCGGCAAAGGCGGCAGGGCAGAGCAGCAGGGCGCCAGCCAGCAGGGACTTTTTCATCATGCATCCTTATCCTGATTGAAAAGCACGGCCATTCCTGGCCTTCCGGCAGGAAGGCCTCATCAATGGCATCGTTGGAAACGCAGGGTACACGGTGCCAGACCGGATTAATTGTTATGAAAGGTCTGTCGTCATCGTTATTTGAAGCGTGGCATGAGGCGGCGCCATGATGTATTCCGGCAACGGGGCACGCTTATTCATGAAGGAGAAATCCTGCGGGCATTTTCGCAATGAACGGCCCCCTTTCATGGCGCCCCAAATAGATGACGGGCTGATTCTAGAGGGCTTTTCATGGCTCCGTTTGATCTCGAGCAAACAAGCGCGGACTAATTATCGGGCTTGAGGATCCCTTATTTCGTTGGGATTTTTTCGATATTCCCTGACCCGGCCAGGGGCGTGCGTGGCGGGAGCCGGGCGCTGTGCTGACAGAGTACCTCGGTGTTGACCCCTTATCCCTCTGATCGTGCTGGAGAAATTCCCCCCTCAGCACAGTGACGGCGGGATGACAATCCCCCGGTTGGCGGCGCCTTGTTTGCGGTTTTGCCGTCCTCTTCACATTTCCGGATTGCTCGCTATTTGTGCGATTGCCTTACTCATCCGACCTGGTGTCAAATCACTCCGCCTAACACAAGGAGTGGCATAATAATGAATAATGTCAATAAATTAGTTCTGGCTATCTGATTCACTCTCACCACTTTCCCGAGCCTGGCGGCGGGATTCCAGTGCGGGGAGCACGTCACCCAGGGGGTACCCGGTCAATCCAGTCAGCTGTTGTGCCGGGAGGGCTATGCCGCCGGGTACAACTACGACACCAAGGTCTCTGACTGGGTCTCTTACCGGATGACGGCCGCCAGCGCCCAGGGCCAGGTGCCGCGCAAGGATGCCTTCGCCGAGGACAAGGAGGTGCCGGTGCAGTTTCGCGCCACCCTGTCGGACTACAAGGGCTCGGGCTATGACCGCGGCCACCAGGCGCCGGCGGCGGACATGCGCTCCACCGCCAACACCATGAAGCAGAGCTTCCTGCTCACCAACATGACCCCGCAACTGCCGGCGCTCAACCAGGGGGCCTGGCGCATCCTGGAGGAGAAGACCCGGCAGTGGGCCATCACATACAAGAGCGTGCAGGTGATCACCGGCCCCATCTTCACCCACTCCGATGGCGCCATCGGCAACGGCGTGACCGTGCCCCACGCCTACTACCGGGTGGTGATGGATCTGGCGGGCAAGCGGGCCATCGCCTTCATCCTGCCGCAAGAGAACGTCTCGGCCAGTCGGCTGGCGGACTATGTGGTGACGGTGGATGAGGTGGAGGAGCAGACCGGACTCGACTTCTTCACCGAGCTGCCGGATGAGCAGGAAGAGGCCATGGAGTCGCGGCTGTCGGCCATGTGGGGCAGTTAGCGCGTCCGGCAGGGGTAACGGGGGCCCAGGCCCCCGTTACCCACACGGCCTCCGGCCATTGTCATGGCCCCTGGTACAGGGCCAGTACAGCTTGGGTCTGGCATCGGGCCCTTATCATGACTCCTTTTTTCAGGAGGCATCATGTCAGCGCTGTTTTCCCTTTACTCCTTGTCCACTCTTGCCCGCGCGTTGCGCATCTGCGTACCCATGGCGTTGCTGGGGGCTGCTGTTCCCCCCGCCATGGCCGACGAGGATATCCGCTTGGGGCAGACCATTCTGCTCGGGGTCGGCGATCATCCCGCCATCATTCCCATGCTCGCCTGCCGGCCGACCAAATCCATCATGGTCAAGGCAGGACGGGAATTGACCCTGGAGCGGGTCAAGGTGTTTTATGGCAACGATCGCAGCAAGACCCTCTATTTCGACAAGGATCTGAAAGAGGATCAGGAGTCGGGGTGGCAATCCCTCGGCAGCCGGCTCTGCATCAAGCGGATCGAGGTGTACGGCAATTCGGAAGGGGCAAGGCCGGGGTCAAGGTATACGGGCGCAAATGAGCAAAGGGCGGGGGAAATCCCCGCCCAGTGCTTATTTCTTCGGGCGAAACGGTTTGATGATGGCCTCGTCGCACTCGAGATAGGGCCCTTCCATCAGGTCGATGCAGTAGGGAATGGCGGGGAAGACCGCATCCAGGCACTCGCGGATCGATTTGGGCTTGCCCGGCAGGTTGACGATGAGCGAGCTGCCGCGCAGGCCGGCGGTCTGGCGCGACAGGATGGCGGTCGGCACGAACTTGAGGGACTCGGCCCGCATCAGCTCGCCAAAGCCCGGCATCATGCGATCGCACACCGCCTCGGTGGCCTCCGGGGTCACATCCCGCCTGGCCGGCCCGGTGCCCCCCGTGGTAACGACAAGGCAGCACTGCTCATCGTCCACCAGCCGAACCAGGGTCGCCTCAATCTGATCCTGCTCGTCGGGGATCACCTGATAGACGGGCTCCCATTCCGAGGTCAGGTAGGCGTTCAGGGTGTCGATGATGGCCTTGCCGGAGAGATCTTCGTAGATGCCTGCACTGGCGCGATCGCTGACGGTGACGATACCGATTCTTGCCTTGCTCATGGTCTGCCCTTGGTTGCCGCAATAAAGTGGTAAATAAAATAACATAATCAGTGAGATATGTTAAACCGCAGGATGAGGCAAGGGGAGGGCGTCGAGCCAGGGAGAGAGTCGAATGAAAAACAATTTTGAGAAAAGTCCGTTAATAAGGCATAAGGCCGAGAAAAATGACGCTGAAATTTTATAAAAAAACTGACGCAGGCCGGATTCGGTTAATTTCATGAATCATAAGGAATAAATGATTTTTTCCGCCAACAATGCGCAATCCGTGCCAAAAACCGGACTCCTGTGGCTCGGCGGTGAATGGCCCAAAATCGCCACCATCCTATATAACCTTCCCTAGGGACAGTGAAATAGTGATGTGCCCGGCGTCGTTCCATTCCATGGGCGAGGTCCGGCCAGGAGGGTATATGGAGCTGCCTGATTTCGATACCCTGAAGTACTGGGCGCTGGCCGAGCCGGAGCGACTCGACGCGCTGCTGCACCAGCAGATAGAGACCCTGATCGCCCAGGTGGGGCCAGAGCGGCAACGTCGGTTGCGAGGTCTGCAATTTCGCATCGACTGCCAGCGCCGCCTGGCAAGAAACAACCTCGACAGCTGCATCCGGATAGCCAACATGATGCATGACTCCGTCTACGCCATGCGCCAGCACATTCTGGATCTGCAGAACGAATCTTGTCAGGAAATGGCAGAGCCCCCGCTGCCGGATAATGTGATAGCGTTTTCCAGTTATCTGAAACGGAAATAATTCACGGCCCTGTTCAAGATATAAAAAAACAGGGTATTTATTAATTTGTTTCACCCCTTCTAAAACAAGTTGTTAAGCAAGTTGGGTGAATTGTTTTTTATTTGCTGCAAATATTCCCCGGGCGGCTGAATAATAGTGACCAGTGCACGCAGTCCGATAGAGATGGATGAAGGTGTATTTATTTTGGGGTAATATCCAGACACATTTCATCTTGCTATGACTCAAAGGGATCATGAGAAGCATCACACCAGGAAGGGTGCTGTCGCGAGAGCAGCAGACGGAGATCACCCGGATCATCGTCAAGGCGGGCCAGATGCTGGCCCAGTTTGGGGCGGAGAGCCGCATCATCGAGCAGACCACGGTCCGCCTGGGCATGGCGCTCGGGCTGGAGAGCGTCGAGATGGCCATCTCTTCCAGCGCCATCGTCCTCACCAGCCTCTACCAGGGCAGTTGCGTCACCACCACCCGCCGGGTGCGGGAGCACGGCATCAACATGCAGGTGGTGTGCGAGATCCAGCGCATCTGCATCATGACGGAAAAGTCGCTTATCGGCGCGCGCGAGGTCCGTCAGCGCCTCGAGGCCATCACGCCGTTCCATTATCACCCCTGGCTGGTGGTGCCCATGGTGGGGCTCTCCTGCGGTGCCTTCAGCCTGCTGTTTGGCGGTGACTGGCCCATCTTCCTGGTGACCTGCTGCTCGGCCTCGGTCGCCATGCGGGTGCGCCAGCTCATTGCCCGCCATCACCACAGCCCCCTCATCAACTTTGCCGCCACCGGGTTTATCGCCACCCTGCTCGCCTCCAGCGCCACCTTCTTCGGCTGGGGCGAACAACCCTATCTCGCCATGGCCGCCAGCGTGTTGCTGCTGGTGCCGGGGTTCCCGCTCATCAATGCGGTCTCCGACATGGTGAAGGGTTACTTCAACATGGGGCTGGCCCGCTGGGGCACGGCGACACTGCTGACCATCAGTGCAGCCATAGGGATCATTCTCGCCATGTCGGTGACCGGTATCTGGGGGTGGAAAGTATGAAGATCTTTGACGTTGTATCGACCCTGTTGATCGGGGCAAACCGGCTATCCATCAGCGCGCGGAACCATATCGGGATCATGCTCGCCATGTCGGTGACCGGTATCTGGGGGTGGAAAGTATGAAGATCTTTGACGTTGTATCGACCCTGTTGATCGGGGCAAACCGGCTATCCATCAGCGCGCGGAACCATATCGGGATCATGCGCGCCATGTCGGTGACCGGTATCTGGGGGTGGAAGGTATGATGGAACTGCTCTGGCTGCTGGCCAAGGATGCCTTCTGGTCGGCCATTCCGGCGGTGGGCTTTGCCATGCTGTTCAACGTGCCGCCACGGATGCTCAAATATTGCGCCATGGGGGGCGCGCTGGCCCACAGCCTGCGTACCCTGCTCATCCACTACGGCATGCCCATCGAGTGGGCCACCCTGGCAGCGGCGACCACGGTCGGTTTTGTCTGTGTCTACTGGTCGCGCCGCCTGCTGGCACCGCGCCCGGTGTTCAGCGTCGCCTCCATCATCCCCATGATCCCGGGCAGCTATGCGTTCAAGACCATGATCGCCATCGTGGAGCTCAATATCTCCGGGGTGACCATGGAGCTGCTTCAGAGCGCGGTGGAGAACGGCCTCAAGGCGCTGTTTATCGTGGGGGCCCTGAGTTTCGGTTTGGCGATCCCCTCTCTGGTCGTGTACCGTAACCGCCCCATTATCTGACGACGGTGCGAGAGGTTGACCCCATGATGATTTCCATGATTGCCGCCATGGCCCAGGATAGGGTGATCGGCCTGGACAACCAGATGCCCTGGCACCTGCCGGCGGATCTGGCCCACTTCAAGCGGGTCACCCTGGGCAAGCCGGTGCTGATGGGGCGCAAGACCTTTGAATCCATCGGACGACCGCTGCCCGGGCGCCGCAACCTGGTGATCAGCCGCAACCCCGACTACCGGGCCGACGGCGTGGAGGTTATCGACTCGGTGGAGGCCGCACTGGCCCTGCTGGCGGATAGTGACGTCGCGGAGCTGATGGTGATCGGGGGCGGTCATCTCTACGGCCAGCTGCTGCCACGGGCCGACAGGCTCTATCTGACCCGCATCGATCTGGCGGTGGAGGGGGATACCCGTTTCCCGGCCTTCGACGAGGGCGACTGGTCGTGCATCGAGCGCGAGTTACATCAGCCTGACGAGAAGAATCCCCATCCCTACTGTTTCGAGACCTGGCAGCGGCGCTGAGCCCTCTGATGCCATGAAGAGCCCCTTGCGACAGCAGGGGGCTTTTTTGTGCCCTGTTGCTGCAAAGAGAAGGGGGCTGAACCGGCATGGTTGAAGGTGCCTGAAGCAATACCGGGATGCGTGACATCAAAATAGTTAGTTATGTAATGAATTGGCCATTCATTGCTCCGATGGGCGCAGTCATCCCCTTCCTCTCTTTTTGCCTGCTGCTAACGCCTTTTAATCATTAATGAAATGTGCTGAAAGTGCATCGATACTGTGGTAGCCCTGTCTGTTATAGGCGTTTTTATCGTGATTTAATGGATTTTTATGAATAAAAATAACTAATAAAAATCAATGGCTTAAATTTAATCTTTCCTGCTCAGCTTCAATTGGTTCTTTTGTTTGGGTGTGAAATTGCTTAGTGTTAAAAGTAATTGGCTCACGTTCGACGGTTTGCCAGGCAAGGCGTCGGCCAAGAAAAAAGGACAATATGACAGTCAAACTCGAGGTCAAATCCCTCTACAAAATCTTCGGCGATCAGCCGGATAAAGCGTTCAAATTGCTGGCGAAAGGGCATGATCGCGCCAGTATCCTGAAAAAGACCGGACAGACCCTGGGGGTCCAGGATGTCAATCTGGCCATCAACGAAGGGGAGATCTTCGTGGTGATGGGCCTCTCCGGTTCGGGCAAGTCCACCCTGGTGCGTCTCTTCAACCGGCTGATCGAGCCGACCCGCGGCCAGGTGCTGATCGATGGCGAGGACATCGCCGCCATCTCGGAGCGCGAGCTGCGCCGGGTGCGCCGCAAGAAGATCAGCATGGTATTCCAGTCCTTCGCCCTGATGCCGCACCTGAGTGTGCTGGAAAATACCGCCTTCGGGCTGGAGCTGGCCGGTGTACCGCTGGCGGAGCGCCAGCAGAGCGCCCGTCAGGCGCTCCATCAGGTGGGGCTGGGGCAGTGGATAGAGGCTTATCCGGATGCCCTCTCCGGCGGCATGAAGCAGCGGGTCGGGCTGGCCCGGGCCCTTGCCAATGACCCCGACATCCTGCTGATGGACGAAGCTTTCTCCGCGCTGGATCCCCTGATCCGCACCGAGATGCAGGATGAGCTGCTCAAGCTGCAGGCCAGCCAGCAGCGCACCATCGTCTTCATCTCTCACGATCTGGACGAGGCGATGCGCATCGGCGATCGCATCGCCATCATGCAGGATGGCCAGCTGGTGCAAGTGGGCACCCCGGACGAGATCCTGAACCAGCCCGCCAACGACTATGTGCGCGCCTTCTTTCGCGGGGTGGATCTGGCCCATGTGTTCAGCGCCCGCGACGTGGCCAGCCGCAAGCAGGTGCCCCTCATCAAGAAACACACCACCGACGGGCCGGGCAACGCCCTGCGCCAGCTCAAGGAGCTTGAGCGGGAGTTCGGCTACGTGGTGGATCGCAGCCGCCGCTTCCTCGGGGTCGTCTCGGTGGAGTCGCTCGGTCAGGCGGTCAGGGCCAAAGGCAGCCTGGAGCAGGCGTTGCTGGCGGACATCCAGCCCATCCTGGCGGACACCGCCCTCAATGAACTGATCAGCCAGGTGGCGGCCGCCCCCTGTCAGGTGCCCGTGGTCGAGGAGGATGGCACTTACCTCGGCCTCATCTCCAAGGCCAATCTGCTCAACACCCTGGACAGGAGTACTCCGGCATGAAGCTGATGAATCCCCATTTGTTGCTGAGCGGGCTGCTGGCCCTGGTGCTGCTGGCGAGCCCTTCCCTGCGGGCCGATGAGGTGGCGGCAGATCCCTGGAGCGCGCCTGCGTCCACCGAGGTGTCCGATCCCTGGGGTAGTACCGACACCCAGGCCACCGACTGGCAGAACCAGATCGAAGCCGCCGACACCACAACCGCCATCGACTGGCTGGATCCTTTCCAGCAGGCGCTGGTGCCGCTGGATACCTGGGTGGAAGGGGGCATCGGCTGGCTGGTGGAGAACCTGCGGCCGCTGTTCCAGCTGATCCGCGCACCGGTGGAGCTGACCCTGAACGCCATGACCCATCTGCTGCAGACGGTGCCCTCCACCCTGATGATGGGGCTCCTGGCCATGCTTGCCTGGCAACTGGTGAACGGCCGCATGGCGCTCGGTACGCTCGCGTCTCTTGTGGGGATCGGGCTCATCGGGGCCTGGTCCGATGCCATGGTGACCCTGTCCCTGGTGCTGACCTCGCTGTTCTTCTGCGTGCTGCTGGGGTTGCCCACCGGCATCCTGCTGGCCCGCAGCGAGCGGCTCTCCACCTGGACCCGGCCGCTGCTGGATGCCATGCAGACCACCCCGGCGTTCGTCTACCTCATCCCCATCGTGATGCTGTTTGGCATCGGCAACGTGCCCGGGGTGGTGGTGACCGTCATCTTCGCCCTGCCGCCCATGATCCGGCTCACCATGCTGGGTATTCGCCAGGTGCCCACGGATCTGGTGGAGGCGGCCCACTCGTTCGGTGCCAGCCCCTCCCAGTTGCTGTTCAAGGTACAGCTGCCGCTCGCCATGCCCACCATCATGGCCGGGGTCAACCAGACCCTGATGCTGGCGCTCTCCATGGTGGTGATCGCCTCCATGATCGCGGTGGGAGGCCTCGGCCAGATGGTGCTGCGCGGCATCGGCCGGCTCGACATGGGGCTCGCCTCCATCGGCGGCCTCGGCATCGTGCTGCTGGCCATCGTGCTCGACCGCCTCACCCAGGCGATGGGGCAACCGGATCGCACCCGTACCGGCCGCTGGTATCAGCATGGGCCCGCCGCCCTGCTGCTGCGCCTGGCCGGCCGTGACAAGAAAATCGATTACAAAGGAGTAAACGCATGAGACAGACCACCAAAGGATTGACCCTGGGCACATTGCTGCTGAGTGCCCAACTGCTGAGCCCGCTCGCCATGGCCAGCGCCGAGTTGCCGGGGGAGGGGGTTCGCGTTCAGCCCTTGCAGAGCTCCTTGCCGGAAGAGGCCTTCCAGAGCCTGCTGGTGAGCAAGCTGATGGCGCGTCTGGGTTACGATGTCCAGCCCGCCCAGGAGGTGGACTACAACGTGGCTTATGCCTCGGTGGCCCAGGGAGACGGTACCTTCCTCGCGTTCAACTGGGTGCCGCTGCAGGACAACAAGTACGAGCAGGCGGGGGGCGACAAGGTGTTCTTCCGTGAGGGCACCTATGTGGCCGGTGCCGCCCAGGGGTACCTCATCGACAAGAAGACCGCGACCCAATACGGCATCACCAACCTGGGCCAGCTCAAGGATCCCGAGGTGGCGGCGCTGTTTGACGGGGATGGCGACGGCAAGGCCGACCTCATTGGTTGCAACCCCGGCTGGGGCTGCGAGGGGGCGATCAACCATCACCTCGACGCCTTTGGTCTGACCCCCACGGTGGCCCACAAGCAGGGCAACTACGCGGCGCTGATCGCCGATACCCTGGCTCGCTACCAGGCCGGCAAGCCGGTGCTCTATTACACCTGGACCCCCTACTGGCTCAGCAGCGAACTGGTGCCGGGGCGGGATGTGGTGTGGCTGGAAGTCCCCGCCGATGCCAAGGATGCGGCCAAGACCCGGCTGCCGAACGGCAAGAACTACGGCTTTGCGGTGAACACCATGCACATCGTTGCCAACAAGCGGTTTGCCGAGGCCAATCCAGCCGCCGCCAAGCTCTTCTCCATCGTCAAGCTGCCGCTCAATGACATCAACGTGCAGAACGGCCTGATGAACAAGGGGCAGAACAAGCCGGCGGACGTGGAACGTCATGCCGACGCCTGGCTCAAGGGCCACGAGGTACTGGTGAACGACTGGCTGAATCAGGCGCGCGCCGCCGCCATGTAATGAGGGGTACGTCGCCCTTTTGCGCAAAGAAAAACGCCCGGCAGTTGCCGGGCGTTTTTTTGTGGGCGCAGCACTTGGCCGGGCCGCGGGGGATCAGATGCCGGAGCCGTCGCTCTCGCCACTCTCCTCGTGCAGGCCGCACTCGCGCTTGAGGCCGAAGAAGCGGGTCTGCTCCTCGCTCATGCCGGGCTCCCACTTGGCGGTGGTGTGCACGTCGCCGACCGAGAGGTAGCCCTGCTCCCACAAGGGGTGGTAGGGGAGGTCGAACTCCTTGAAGTAGTAGAAGACGTCCTTGTTGCTCCAGTCGATCACCGGCAGGAACTTGAAGCGACCGCGCTGGATGGCCAGCACCGGCAGCTTGCCCCGGCTGCCGGACTGCTCACGGCGCAGGCCCGAGAACCAGGTGCGGGCACCCAGCTCGTTCAGGGCGCGGTCCATGGGCTCCACCTTGTTGAGCTGGTTGTAACGGGTGATCCCCTCCACCCCCTGCTCCCACAGGAGGCCGAAGCGGGCCTCCTGCCAAGCCGGGCTGAGTTCGGCCCGGTAGATCTTGAGGTTGAGCGCGAGACGCTCGGTCAGCTCGTCGATGAAACGGTAGGTCTCGGGGAAGAGGTAACCGGTGTCGGTCAGCACCACGGGCACGTCGGCCCGCTCGCGGCTCACCAGGTGCAGCATGAGCGCCGCCTGGATGCCGAAACTCGATGACAGCACATGCTCCCCCGGCAGGTTGGCCAGGGCCCAGCGCACCCGCTCGGGAGCGCTCATGGCGTCCAGCGCCCGGTTGAGGGGGGACAGCGCCTCGACCTGCTCCTCCCGGCCCAGGGCCAGGAGGGCGTCGAGGTCGAGCCGGCCGTCGGCGGTGCGCGCCAGACGGGCTGTATCAGTCTGTTCAGGCTGCATAGAAGTCCCTCGCGGAGTCGATAACCGGGGCGATGATGCCGGCGCGAATGACAAAATCGCCGAAGCACTCGTCCGGGTTGCGTTCGCTCGCCCAGCGGCCGATCAGGGCGTCCAGTTCGGCCAGGATCTGCGGCTCGGTGATGTTCTCCAGATGCAGGCGCGGGATGCGGGTCCCCTCGAGGTTGCCCCCCAGGTGCAGGTTGTAGCGACCCGGCGCCTTGCCCACCAGACCCACTTCCGCCAGCATGGCGCGGCCGCAGCCGTTGGGGCAGCCGGTGACCCGGAAGATGATGGCGTCATCCGCCAGGCCGTGCTTGGCCAGCAGCCCCTCGATGTCGGTGACGAAGGCAGGCAGCATGCGCTCGGCCTCGGCCATTGCCAGGGGGCAGGTGGGCAGGGCCACACAGGCCATGGACTGCTTGCGCTGCTCGCTCACGCCGTCATCCAGCAGACCGTACTGGCGTGCCAGCGCCTCGATGCGTGCCTTCTCGCCGGCAGGCACGCCCGCGATGATGAGGTTCTGGTTGGCGGTGAGGCGGAAGTCCCCCTGATGCACCTTGGCGATCTCCAGCATGCCGGTCTTGAGGGGCTTGCCCGGGAAGTCCAGCAGGCGGCCGTTCTCGATAAACAGGGTCAGGTGGTGCTTGCCGTCGATCCCCTCCACCCAGCCGAAGCGATCGCCACGACTGGTGAATTCATAGGGGTGAACCGGCCCGAACTGGATGCCGGCGCGGTTCTCCACCTCGGCCTTGAAGGCCTCGACCCCCACCCGTTCAAGGGTGTACTTGGTCTTGGCGTTCTTGCGGTTGACCCGGTTGCCCCAGTCGCGCTGGGTGCTGACCACGGCGGCCGCCACCTCCAGCACGTGGGAGAGCGGAATGAAGCCAAAGTCGCTCGCTTTGCGCGGGTAGGTGGTGGTGTCGCCGTGGGTCATGGCGAGACCGCCCCCCACCAGCACGTTGAAGCCCACCAGCTTGCCGCCATCTGCGATGGCCACGAAGTTGAGATCGTTGGCGTGGATGTCCACATCGTTGTGGGGCGGGATGACCACGGTTGTCTTGAATTTGCGCGGCAGGTAGTTGGAGCCCAGGATCGGCTCCTCGTCACCCCCCAGCTTCTCGCCATCCAGCCAGATCTCCACGTAGGCGCGGGTCTTGGGCAGCAAGTGTTCGGAGATCTTCTTGGCCCACTCGTAGGCCTCCTGGTGCAACTCGGACTCCACCGGGTTGCTGGTGCAGAGCACGTTGCGGTTTACGTCCCCCGCGGTGGCGATGGAGTCGATACCGGTGCTGTTGAGGGTCTGGTGCATCAGCTTGATGTCGCGCTTCAGTACCCCGTGGAACTGGAAGGTCTGACGGGTGGTCAGGCGGATGCTGCCGTACATGCTGTGTTCTTCGGCGAACTTGTCGATCACCTGCCACTGGGCCGGGGTGATGATGCCGCCGGGCAGGCGGGCGCGCAGCATGACATTGTGCAGGGGCTCTAGCTTCTGGGCGGCGCGCTCCGGGCGGATGTCGCGGTCATCCTGCTGATACATGCCGTGGAAGCGGATCAGCTGGAAGTTGTCGCCGTTGAAGCCGCCGGTGAGCGGGTCCTGCAGATCTTCGGCGATGGTGCCGCGCAGGAAGTTGCTCTCGCGCTTGAGGCGTTCGTTGTCAGCCAGCGGCCCTTCGACCGGTCCCGGAATAAGTTGTTTGCTCATCAATAGACATCCCTTTGATAACGTTTGGCACGACGCAATTCGCTCAGATACTCTTCTGCTTCCTCACGGCTCTTGTGGCCGTGTTCCGCAATCACTTCCAGCAGGGCTTCCTGCACATCCTTCGCCATGTGGTTGGCGTCGCCACACACATAGAAGTGAGCGCCTGCTTCCAGCCACTGGTAGAGCTCAAGCCCTGCCTCGCGCAGACGGTCCTGCACATAGATCTTGTTGGCCTGATCCCGGCTGAAGGCCAGGGAGATCTTGGACAGCAGGCCCGATTTCACATAACGCTGCCACTCCACCTGATAGAGGAAGTCCTGGGTGAAGTGGGGGTTGCCGAAGAAGAGCCAGTTCTTGCCCTCTGCCCCCTGTGCTTCCCGCTCCTGCAGGAAGGCGCGGAACGGGGCAATGCCGGTGCCCGGGCCGACCATGATGACGGGGGTGTCGGGATTGGCGGGCAGGCGGAAGTTGTCGTTGTGCTCCACGAACACCCGGACCTCGGCATCTTCCGGCAGACGGTCCGCCAGATAGGAGGAGGCGCCGCCGCTTCGCACTGTGCCATCTTCTTGGCGGTAGCGCACCACGCCGACGGTCAGGTGCACCTCTTCTTCCACCTCGCTCTGGGCGGAGGCGATGGAGTAGAGGCGGGGAGTGAGGGGGCGCAGCAGTGCGATCAGTTGATCGGCACTCAAGGCAGCCGGGAAGCGTTTCAGTACGTCCACCACCTGGGCGCTGGCCACCAGGGCGTTGACCTGGGCCTTGTCACCGGCCAGATCTTTGAGCGCCGCGTTGTCCGTGATCTCGGCGAGGCCAGTGATCAGGCCCCCGTGCAGCCGGGTCAGTTCGTAGTGACGGGTCAGCGCCTCGCGCAGGCTGCCATGGGGGGTGGCCTCGTCACCGGTCAGACCGGTCAGGGCCAGCACTTCCCCCACGAGATCGGCGTCGTTGTCGAACCAGATGCCGAGCGCATCCCCCGGTTGATAGGTGATGCCGGACTCTTCCAGGTTGATCTCGATGTGACGGATGTCCTTGGTGGAGTCGCGGCCGGTGATCTTCTGGTTCACCGAGAGTCTGGCGGGGAAGGGGTTCTCCTTGTTGTACTGGCTGTGGCCGACGGCGGCCTGCACCGAGCCCGCCACGCTGGCAGTCGCGGCGCCGGCAGAGAGGGTGGCGGCGACCGCCGCAACGGCCTGCTCGCCCCAGGCCTTGGCGGCATCCTGATAATCCACATCGAGGCTAGCTAGCTCATGGATGCGCTCGGCCCCTGCCTTGGCGAGGAAGCCATCGAAATCCTTGCCGGTCTGGCAGAAGAACTCATAGGAGCTGTCACCCAGCCCCAGCACGGCAAACTTGAGCCCTTCCAGCTTGCCGACCTTGCCCTTCTTGAGCTGCTCGAACAGATCGACGGCGCTCTCGGGGGGCTCCCCCTCCCCGTAAGTGCTCACTACCACCAGCAGGTGGCTCTCTTTCTTGAGCTGCTTGGGTTTGTAGTCCGCCATGGAGGTGAGGGTCACCGGCAGGCCGCGGGCCTCGGCCTGGGCCTTGATGGCGCTGGCCACGCCCTTGGCATTCCCGGTCTGGGAGCCGTAGAGAATGGTCAGGCTGCCGCCGGGTGCCGCGACTTCTGCGCCTGCGCTCGCCACGGGCTGGACGCCCGCCTGGGAGAGGCCGTAGAGATAACCGCTGACCCAGGCCAGTTGCTGGGTGTTGAGGGTGGTGAGAACTTGGTTGAGCTGGCGCTGCTGTTCGTCAGAGAGCGGGCTCAGGGTGGGGGCTGTCAATGGCATCACACATGTCTTCCATGGTCTGATTTTTGGTCAGGGTAAGGGGTGTAATGAATAACAACAAAGAATAAAAATATCTTCTTTATGCGATTTATGAATTTATAAAGCCAAAATCCATCTCAGCCCGGGGGGGCCCGTGATATAAAAATGGCCTTGCCGAGCCCCCTGTCCCGGGGATTTCTCATGCCCCAAGGAGCAACCATGTCCCGTCTCTATCATGTCAACGCCTTCAGCCATCACCCCTTCGGAGGCAACCCCGCCGTGGTGGTGCTGGGGGAAGCGCGGCCCGGCGCCGAGCTGCAGGCCATGGCTGCGGAGTTCAACCTCTCTGAGAGCGCCTTTCTGACCCAACTGGGAGAGGGGCATTACGGGTTGCGCTGGTTCACCCCGCAAGTGGAGGTGGACTTGTGCGGCCATGGCACCCTGGCGGCGGCCCATGTGCTGTGGCAGACGGGGGAGGTGTCAGGGGAGCTCCCCATCCGCTTCGCGACCCGCAGCGGTGAGTTGCTGGCCCGGCGGGAAGGGGAGTGGATCTGGCTCGATTTTCCGCGCATTGCCCTGGCGCCCCTTGAGCTGGACCCTGCCTTTGGGGCGGCTCTTGGCTGCCAGCCGCTGCAAACCCTGGCGGCCGGGGCCAAGTTCCTGCTTGAGCTCGGTAGCGAGGAGGCGGTCCGCGCGCTCACCCCCGATTTTCACGCCCTGCGGGCGCTGCCGGGCCGGGGGATCATGGTGACGGCGCCATCGAGCCGGGGAGAGGACGACTTCGTCTCCCGCTATTTCGCCCCCTGGGTCGGGGTGGACGAGGATCCGGTGACCGGCTCCAACCACTGCGCCCTGGTGCCCTTCTGGGCCGAGCGGCTCGGCAAACGGCAATTGCGGGCCCGCCAGATCTCGACCCGGGGCGGGGATCTCAGGCTGGAATTGCAGGAGGAGCGAGTACTGATGGCGGGCGGGGCACTGACCCTGTGGCAGGGGGAGTGGCTGCTGCCCCCTGTCGCACCCGCGGACCGATGACCGCTCGTCACTGTGTGAGTTCTGCATAAAAAAACGCCCCGCAATTGCGGGGCGTTTTGATTGCCATGGACGGCAGCGTTTTGCTGCGGCCCTGTTTCTGCGGCGCTTACTTTTGTGGACGCAAGGCCGGGAACAGGATGACGTCGCGGATGGTGTGGCTGTTGGTGAACAGCATCACCAGACGGTCGATACCGATACCCTGACCGGCGGTCGGCGGCAGACCGTGTTCCAGCGCGGTGACGAAGTCGGCGTCGTAGAACATGGCTTCGTCGTCCCCTGCGGCTTTCTGGTCAACCTGGGCCTGGAAGCGCTCGGCCTGATCTTCCGCATCGTTCAGCTCGGAGAAGCCGTTGGCCAGCTCGCGGCCGCCGATGAAGAACTCGAAGCGGTCGGTGACGTCCGGGTTCTGGTCGTTGCGACGGGCCAGCGGGGAGACGGCGGCCGGGTATTCGGTGATGAAGGTCGGTTGCAGCAGCATGTGTTCCACGGTCTCTTCGAAGATCGCGGTGATCACGTGGCCCAGCTCCCAGCTCTTCATCAGCTCGATCTTCAGACCCTTGGCGACGGCGGTGGCCTTCTCAAGAGTGGCCAGATCGTCACGGGTCACACCCGGGTTGTACTTCAGGATGGAGTCGACCATGGAGAGGCGCTGGAACGGCTGACCGAAATCGATGGTCAGGCCCTCTTCGCCCTCTTTGGCGTAACGGATCCTGGTGTCGCCCAGGATGTCCTGTGCCAGGGTGCGCAGCATCTCTTCGGTGAGATCCATCAGATCGATGTAATCGGCGTAGGCCATATAGAACTCGAGCATGGTGAACTCGGGGTTATGGCGAACGGAGATGCCTTCGTTGCGGAAGTTGCGGTTGATTTCGTAGACACGCTCGAAACCACCGACCACCAGACGCTTCAGATAGAGTTCCGGAGCGATACGCAGGTACATGTCGATGTCCAGCGCATTGTGGTGGGTGATGAAGGGACGTGCGGAGGCGCCACCCGGGATGACTTGCATCATGGGGGTTTCCACTTCCATGAAGCGCTTGTCATTCAGGAACTTGCGAATGCCGGCCACCACCTTGGTGCGGGTCACGAAGGTCTTGCGGGACTCTTCGTTGGCGATCAGGTCCAGGTAACGCTGGCGGCAGCGGGCTTCCTGGTCGGTCAGCCCCTTGTGCTTCTCGGGCAGCGGGCGCAGGGCCTTGGTCAGCAGGCGGATGGTGGAGACGTGTACGGAGAGCTCACCGGCGTTGGTGCGGAACAGGGTGCCCTCGACACCGACGATGTCACCCAGATCCCACTTTTTGAACTGCTCGTTGTAGAAGCCTTCCGGCAGGTCGTCACGGGTCACGTAGATCTGGATCTTGCCAGCCATGTCCTGCAGGGTCGCGAAAGACGCCTTGCCCATGATCCGGCGGGTCATGATGCGACCGGCAATCTTCACCTGTTTACCCAGGGCGACCAGTTCGTCATTGCTCTTGTCGCCGAATTCGGCGTGCAGATCGCCGGAGAGGCTGTCACGACGGAAATCGTTTGGGAAGGGGTTGCCCTGGGCGCGCAAGGCGGCCAGCTTGGAGCGACGCTCAAGCATCTCGTTGTTCAGTTCGAGAGTCTGGTCGACTTCCGGGGTGGTGGTTTGTTCAGACATGGTGATTCCTGCTGCTCTGTTTACAGGCCTGATTTCAGGCTGGCTTCGATAAACTTGTCCAAGTCGCCGTCGAGTACTGATTGGGTATTGCGGGTTTCGACGCCGGTGCGCAGATCCTTGATACGGGAATCATCCAGTACGTAGGAGCGGATCTGGCTGCCCCAGCCGATGTCGGACTTGGTCTCTTCGAGGGCTTGCTTCTCAGCGTTCTGCTTTTGAATTTCCAGCTCGTAGAGCTTGGCCTTCAACTGCTTCATACACTGATCTTTGTTCTTGTGCTGGGAACGGTCGTTCTGGCACTGCACCACCACGCCGGTCGGCACGTGGGTGATACGCACCGCGGACTCGGTCCGGTTGACGTGCTGACCACCCGCACCGGAGGCGCGGTAGACGTCGATGCGAAGATCAGCCGGGTTGATCTCGATCTCGATGTCATCATCGATCTCGGGGTAGACGAACACGGAGCAGAACGAGGTGTGGCGACGGCCGCCGGAATCGAACGGCGACTTGCGTACCAGGCGGTGCACGCCGGTCTCGGTGCGCAGCCAGCCGAAGGCATACTCGCCGGTGAACTTGATGGTGGCGGACTTGATGCCGGCCACGTCGCCTTCGGAGCATTCGATGAGCTCGGGCTTGTAGCCGTGGGCATCACCCCAGCGCAGGTACATGCGCAGCACCATGTTGGCCCAGTCCTGGGCCTCGGTGCCGCCGGAACCGGACTGGATGTCTATGTAGCAGTCGGAACCGTCGTGCTGACCGGAGAACATGCGACGGAACTCGAGATCCACCAGCTTGGCCTCCAGCTCGTCCGCTTCGACAACGGCTTCGTTGAAGGTCTCTTCGTCTTCGCCTTCGACGGCCAGGCTGACCAGCATCTCGACGTCATCGACGCCCTGGGTCAGGGTATCGATGGTGCTGACGACGTTCTCCAGGGAGACTCGCTCCTTGCCCAGCGCCTGTGCGCGCTCGGGTTCGTTCCAGACATCCGGCTGTTCCAGCTCGGCATTGACCTCTTCTAGACGCTCTTTCTTGGCGTCATAGTCAAAGGTACCCCCTAAGCAGCTCGGTCCTCTCAGACAGCTCCTTAAGCTTGTTTAATACAGGATTGACTTCAAACATCGTGAAAACTCTCGGGGTCGATGTGATTTAAAAACGGGATATTCTAGCCAATTGCAGAAGGAATAAACAGGGTTGGCTGGCCTCGCTCTTTTTCCTGCTCCAATTTTCCGCAGCATTTTTAAAATTTCCGCGTAAAATATCGTCACTCACGCCATTCTCCGCTTCAGTTTTGCGCGGATTGGCCGCTAACAACACACAGTGCCACGCACTCCCGATTGATCCTGTTCCCGACCCCCACAAGAAGAAAACACGATGAAAAACCTATCACTCAAGCAGAAGATACTGTTGTCTGTGGTCATCGCCTTGTCACTGGTGATCCTGCTGCTCTCCTGGCAGAGCTACACCAGCCAGAAGTCCATGCTGCTGCAAGGCAGTCAGGAACAGGTGCAGCGCCTTGGCAGCCAGCAGGCCGCCAGCGTCAGCGACTGGCTTGCCGCCCGTCGTGACGTCATCCAGGCCCTTGGCAACAAGGCCGGTGCCGAGCCCCTCAACGCCCTGCAACAGGCCCAGGTGTCCGGCCGTTTCCAGCTCACCTATTTTGGTGAGGGCAGCGGCAAGATGAACGACTCCGACCCCTCCATCAACCGCGACGGTTACGATCCCCGCTCCCGTGGCTGGTATCAGGAAGCCATGGCCAAGGGCGGCATGATCGTCACCAAACCCTACCTCGACGTGGCCTACAACATTCTGGTGGTGACCCTGGCCCAGCCGGCCCAGGGCGGCGTGGTGGGGGGGGATCTCTCCATTGCCTCCCTGGTGGATGACATCACCAAGATGAAGCTGCCGGCGGACGGCTTCGCCATCCTGATGCACAAGGATGGCACCGTCATCGCCTACAAGGATGCGGCCAAGGCGATGAAGCCGGCCAGCGAGATCGACAACGATCTGACCAATGCCCTGATCGATCAGAGCAAGGCGAGCAACAGCCTGGTGCCTGCTTTCTTCGACAGCGAGGGGCGTGACAAGCTGCTGTGGGCGACGGACATTCCGGACACCGACTGGGAGCTGGTGCTGGTACTGGACAAGAGCACCCTGGAGGCGCCGCTCTCCTCCCTGCTGATGACCCAGCTCGGCCTGGCCCTGCTGGTGCTGGTGGGCAGCATTCTCGCCATCTCCTGGCTGGTCAGCCTGCTGCTCGGCCCCCTCACCAAGGTGTCCCAGGCCCTGGCCCGCATCGCCGACGGTAACGGTGATCTGACCCAGCGCATCAAGATCGACGCCAATGACGAAGTGGGACAGCTCGCCGGCAGCTTCAACCGCTTCGTGGGCAGCCAGCATCAGCTCATCGCCAACATCCGTCAGCTTGCCAACGAGCTGAACGCCGATGCCGAACGCAGTCTGGTGACCAACCAGGCCGCGGTGGAAGAGCTGCAGCGCCAGCAACAGGAGGTGACCATGGTCGCCACCGCCGTCACCGAGATGGCGAGTGCCACCATGGAGATCGCGGGTAACGCCGAGAACACCGCTGCCGCCGCCCAGCAATCCGCCCAGAGCAGTGAACAGGGCAAGATCCTGGTGAACCAGACTCGTCAGTCCATCAACAACCTGGCCGAGGAAGTGGGGCAGGCGACCGGCGTCATCGGTGAGCTGAGCCGTCACGCTCAGGCCATCTCCGGCATCCTCTCCACCATCCAGGGCATCGCCGAGCAGACCAACCTGCTGGCGCTGAATGCGGCCATCGAAGCGGCCCGTGCCGGCGAACAGGGTCGCGGTTTCGCCGTGGTGGCGGACGAGGTGCGGGTGCTGTCGCGCCGTACCCAGGATTCCACTCAGGAGATCCAGTCCACCATCGAAACCCTGCAACAGACCACGGCCCGCGCGGTGAGCCTGATGCAGACCAGCCAGGGGCTGGCGGACAACAGCGTGAAGGATGCCGACGCTGCCGCTGCGGCCCTGGAGGAGATCACCCAGGCCGTCAGCCTCATCTCCGACATGGCGGGCCAGATCGCCACCGCCGCCGAGGAGCAGACCCAGGTGACCGGTGAAATCACCCAGAACACCACCGCCATCAAGGATGTGAGCGACGAGATCACCGCTTCCGCCATGCGCGACCTGGATCAGGCGCACAACCTCAAGGGGCGTGCCACCAACCTGAACCAGCAGGTGTCGACCTTTATTTTGTAAGGAAGGTCAGGCCGCAATTTGAACCAGCTGGTGTTGGCCTTCATTCTGTAAGGAAGGTCAGGCCGCAGTTCTACCGTGGCGTCAGTAAAAAGCCCCGCACCTTGGTGCGGGGCTTTTTGTTGCCTGCAGTCGGCCCCTTGGTGAGGGTCGGGGCAGCGTCCAGGGGCCAGCAAGCAAAGAGCCCACCGCAAGGTGGGCTCTGTCATACGGGGCCTGCGCCCGGGATCACAGGAAGGGCAGGGCCAGGAACAGCTTGATCACCACGGCGTTGATGATGTCGATGAAGAAGGCTCCGACCATGGGCACCACCAGGAAGGCCAGGTGGGAGGGGCCGAAGCGCTGGGTAATGGCCTGCATGTTGGCAATGGCCGTGGGGGTGGCGCCGAGGCCGAAGCCGCAGTGACCCGCCGCCAGCACGGCTGCATCATAGTTGCGCCCCATGACCCGGAAGGTGACGAAGATGGCGTAGAGCGCCATGGCCACCGTCTGAACGGCCAGCAGGATGAAGATGGGCAGGGCCAGGCTTGCCAGCTCCCACAACCTGAGGCTCATCAGCGCCATGGCGAGGAAGAGCGACAGACTGACGTTGCCGAGCAGGGAGACCTCGCGGTCGCTCACTTCGTGCCAGTTGAGCAGGGTGAGCAGGTTGCGCAGCAGCACGCCGACAAACAGCACGCAGACGAAGATCGGCAACTCGAAGACGCCGCCCTTGAGATAGAGGGCCAGCATTTCGCCCCCTTTCAGGCTGATGGCGATGAGTGCCAGGGTCTCGATCAGGCTGAAGGTGGTGAGCGGGCGCTCCATGTCCGGCATTTCGAAGCCCTGGGGGGCGCCGTCACGGTTGTGCTCCTCACCGGGCACCTGCACCTTCTTCACCAGATAACGGGCCACCGGGCCGCCGATGAGGCCTCCCAGCACCAGGCCGAAGGTGGCACAGGCAATCGCCAGCTCGGCGGCGGATTGCACGCCGTACTTCTCGGTGAAGATGGAGCCCCAGGCCGCCCCGGTGCCGTGGCCGCCGGAGAGGGTGATGGAGCCGGCCAGCAGCCCCATGTGGGGATCCAGCCCCAGCAGGGTGGCCAGACCCACCCCCAGGCTGTTCTGCACCAGCAGCAGGCCGGTGACCACCAGCAGGAAGGTGGCCACCGCCTTGCCGCCGCGCTTGAGGCTGCCCAGATCGGCGGAGAGGCCGATGGAGGCAAAGAAGGTCAGCATCAGGGCCGTCTGCAGGCTGGTATCAAATTGCAGTTCGATCTGCAGGGTGGAGCGCAGCACCAGCAGCACCAGGGCAACCACCAGGCCACCGGCCACGGGTTTGGGGATGTTGAAAGTGCGCAGGGGTCCTATCTTGTTGACCAGCAGGCGGCCAAGCAGCAGCACCAGGGTCGCGGCGACCAGGGTGGCGTAGGCATCAAGTTGTAGCATTCAGTGCTCCCATGTTGATCGGCTGTGTCTTTGGCGAGAAAGACTCACGGATCCAGCCGGGATGAAACAGAGTGGCGAACGCGCCAGTGACAGAGGGGCCGCAGCCCCGTCCCTCTGCAAAAGAGGGGGTCGACACGAGCCCGTGTTCGTCGGGCGTCCAGATGAGATTTGTGAAAAATCCGCCGGATACTAGCAAAAAACACCAAGTACATCCACATATGTCACATTAATGATTAAAACGTGGTGTTAACATGGCATTTAAAACTACCTCGCCGAGTGTGCTCCGGATCGCAACAATGCTGCTGCGGCTGTCATTTGCAGCGGCACTCTTTATAATTCGCCCGGTTCCGCCCCCACGGGAGGACACAGACCCTCAAGAGGTCTGCTGATGACCGATATTGAGCCCGCCCGCACCATCTGAAGGACGGGGGCTGTATCGGTTGAGCCCTGTTTGATTTGCCGGTTTCCAGTCCAGAGAGAGGAGAGGGTGTGAAGAAGTCCATCTACATTGCCTACACAGGCGGCACCATAGGGATGCAGCGTTCCGACCACGGTTATGTACCGATGGCGGGCTTCATGGAGGACTGTCTGGCACGGATGCCCGAGTTCCATCGACCGGAAATGCCCGATTACCATATCCACGAATATGCCCCCCTCATCGACTCTTCCGACATGACGCCGGCAGACTGGCAGCGCATCGCCGAGGACATCAAGGGCAACTACGACAAGTACGACGGTTTCGTCATTCTGCACGGCACCGACACCATGTCGTTCACCGCGTCTGCGCTCTCCTTCATGCTCGAAGATCTGCACAAGCCGGTCATCATCACCGGCTCCCAGATCCCCCTAGCCGAACTGCGCTCGGACGGTCAGCAGAACCTGCTCAACGCCCTCTATATCGCGGCCAACTACCCGATCCACGAGGTGACGCTCTTCTTCAACAACCAGCTCTATCGCGGCAACCGCAGCAAGAAGGTGCATGCCGACGGCTTCCACGCCTTCGACTCGCCCAACTACCCGCCCCTGCTCAATGCCGGTATCGCCATCTCCCTGGAGGCAGGTGAGCTGGGAGTGCCGTGCGATCGCCCCCTGGTGCTGCACGACATCACCCCCCAGCCCATCGGGGTGGTGACCCTCTACCCGGGGATATCGGCGGAGGTGATAGCGAACATCCTGCAACAGCCGGTGCGTGCGCTGATCCTGCTCTCCTTCGGGGTGGGCAATGCGCCCCAGAACCCGGCCATGCTGGCGCTGCTCTCCGAGGCATCTGCCCGGGGCGTCATCATCGTCAACCTGAGCCAGTGCCTGCACGGCAAGGTCAACATGGGGGGCTATGCCACCGGCAACGCCCTCTCCCGTGCGGGAGTCATCTCGGGCTTTGACATGACCGCCGAGGCGGCGCTCACCAAGCTGCACTTCCTGCTGAGCCAGGATCTGCCGGCGCCGCGCATCCGCGAGCTGATGCAGCAGTCTCTGCGCGGGGAGCTGACCCCCTGACTTCCCTCTCACCCTAACCCTCTCCCAGCGGGAGAGGGGATAGATCGAGATGGCGAGGTTTACCATGAAGATCGCCGGCAGGTGGCCCGCTGACTGCTCGCAGGTGCGTGCCAGCTCCCTTCTCCCTTGGTGGGAGAAGGGCCGGGGATGAGGGGGATGAGTCATCCTGCATAGAGAGGAAAAAAGAGGGGAGCCATTATGGCTCCCCTCTTTCGTTTCGTTACCGCGATAGGTGACGTGCGGCCTGCCTCAGTGGCTAAGGTCGACCCGCACTATCTCTTCCTCATCGCGATACTGGCGCTTGAGCTCGCTCTTGCTCTTCATCACGATCTCGCCGTCACGGCCGATGTTCATGTGCTCGGGGTTCTCAAGGTGCATCGCCTGCCAGGCCATCACGGCCTGCAGGGAAGTGGCCTTCTGCTCCTCGGTGAGGGGCTTGCCATCCGGCCATTTGCCGAGCTCGACCGCAGTCTTGAGCCGCTCGTACACCTCTTTGGGCATCTGCGCTATCGCTTGTTGAAACGTCACTTGCTGAGACGACATCCGGCCTCTCCTTGAAAATTGAGCCATGAACACGGGTTCCGGCGGGCAGATCCTGTCGGACTATACCGGTAGATCCTGGCGGACTATACCGGTAGATCCTGGCGGACTATACCGGTAGATCCTGGCGGACTACGCCAGCCATCTGCTCCATCACCCGCACGACCTGACAACTGTACCCGAACTCGTTGTCATACCACACGTAGAGCACGCAGTGATCCCCCTCGGCGATGGTGGCCTGGGAGTCGACGATGCCCGCAAAACGGGAGCCCACCATGTCGGAGGAGACCAGCTCGGTGCTGGCGCTGAAGTCGATCTGGCGATGCAGGGCCGAGCTCAGCGCCATCTGCTGCAGATAGGCGTTGAGGCTCTCCCGATCGGTGTTCTGTTCCAGCGACAGGTTGATGATGGCCAGGGACACGTTGGGTGTGGGCACCCGGATGGCGTTGCCGGTCAACTTGCCCTTGAGCTCCGGCAGCGCCTTGGCCACCGCCTTGGCGGCACCGGTGCTGGTCATCACCATGTTGAGGGCTGCGCTGCGACCGCGGCGCTCCCCCTTGTGATAGTTGTCGATGAGGTTCTGATCGTTGGTATAGGAGTGGACCGTCTCCACGTGGCCGTGGCGGATGCCGTACTTGTCCTGCATCACCTTGAGCACCGGGGTGATGGCGTTGGTGGTGCAGGAGGCGGCGGAGACTATCTTGTCATCCGGGCCTATCACCTCGTGGTTGACCCCGAACACCACGTTCTTCATCTCCCCCTTGCCGGGGGCGGTCAGCAGTACCCGGGCGGCGCCGCGGGCCTTGAGGTGCTCGGACAGGCCCGCCTCGTCACGCCAGACGCCGGTGTTGTCAACGATCAGCGCATTGTCGATGCCGTAGGCGGTGTAGTCGATGTCGGCCGGGCTGTTGGCGTAGATCACCTGGATGAAGGTGCCATTGGCGATGATGGCGCTGCGTTCCACATCCACCTCGATGGAGCCGTTGAAGGGGCCGTGCACCGAATCGCGGCGCAGCAGGCTGGCACGCTTCTCCAGATCCCCGTCGCGACCGCCGCGCACCACGATGGCGCGCAGGCGCAGGGAGTTGGCGGCGCCGGTGCGCTCGATGAGCAGACGGGCCAGCAGGCGGCCGATGCGACCGAAGCCGTAGAGCACCACGTCGGTCGGGGCGGGCACGGCACTGCGGTTCAGGGCCGGTGCCAGCTTGGCGCGCAGATAGTCCTCGATGCCGGCTTCATCCTGGTGATCCTGCCAGTAGCCCACGGCCAGTTTGCCGAGATCGACTTCGGCGGCGGTGGGGTTCAGGGCCAGGATGGCTTGCAGCAGGGGAAAGCTCTGTTGGATAGGGAGGGGGGCTCCCTGGTGGCGGCGAACGACCCGGTGGGCCTTGAGGATATCGATGGTGGAGGCGTTTTGCAGGGGGCGTCCGTAGAGGGTGATCTCTATCCCTTGCTGTCGGTAGAGGCGACCTATCAAGGGTTGCATGGCTTCGGCGAGCTCCTGGCTCTCCTGCCACGCCTGCAAGTAGTGCTCGTGGGTCATTAACCAGATCCTTTTATTTCACGTTGTTGAAGCAAGTTGCCTGGGCAAATTGAAATTCGTCGAAGGCAGATCAGTGTAGGGCTGATGGTTTCGTTATATTATTCTGCAATCGCGGCCTTATACGGCGCGCGCATTGTAATGGATATGTAGCCTGTTTGCTAGTTGGCGGTGGCCGGTGCGGGTTGCGATTGTTATCAACCAGATGTGAACCATGACCCTATTCTCACAGCGTCCGTTACTGCTTTCCCTCGCTTGTTGCCTGACGTTGACGGCCTGCGACGACGACAGGATCCACAACATTTGCTCCCAATATCCCGCCCTGTGCGCGGACCTGGTGGACGACGGCTGGTGTCGCTATGAGCGCAGCGACGTCATTCGCGGTCGTTACTATCTCCAGGAAGAGGGGACGGACAGGCGCAAGTACGATCTGATGCGCGGCCTGGAACGTTATCTGCAATGCGCCGAGCACTCCACCAATATCGAGTACAAGCGGGCCAGGGAGCAGAAGAGCCCCAGAGTGGAAGGGATGCTGGCCGCCGGCCGTCAACTGGAGCAACTGGATGCACAGACCCGGGGCTCCCGGGATCCCTACCTGCTGCTCTGGCACTGGACCAACAACACCAGCCCCGAGGCCCGCGCCAGCTTCCTCGCGCAGGAGGGGACGCCGAGCCTCGAGGAGCCCGAGCTGCAACTGGCGCTCGGCGGCATCTATGCCAAGAGCGAGCCCGAGAAGGCCATCAGGCTGATGCACCATGCGCTCTCCCTCTATCGGGAGGGGGACAAGGTCAACAGCCGGATCCTCACCGCCCTCAGCACCCTCTACATGGGGCAGAAGCGATTTGATCAGGCCTATCTGTGGGGCAAGGTGAGCGAGTCATTCCAGGAGAGCCCCGAGGTCTCCGCCACCCGGCTCGGCATTTACCATGCCATCGGCAAGGAGGAGCAGGAGACGCTGGACGACCAGGCGGCCACCATCGTCGATGCACTCAGGCAGGGGAGCTACCGCACACCATGAATCCGACCCTGTCAGAAGCCCGGGAATGGGCCCATCCCTTCGATATCCGTCTCGTGCACGGCCAGATCCGCGGCGAGGACAGGGTGCTTGAACGGGCCACGGTGAGGGCCGTGGTGATGCGTGGTGATCGACTGCTGCTGGTGCACTCCAGCGTCAACGGGGATCTCATGTTCCCCGGGGGCGGCATCGAGCACGGGGAGGCGCACGATGCGGCCCTGGCCCGGGAGCTGCGGGAAGAGTGTGGCGCCGAGCTGGTGGCCGTGGGACCCCTGCTGGGAGAGACCCGGGAGTATCGTGCCGCGCGCGAGCCGGATTACGATGCCTACTGCATCCGATCGTCCTATTACCTCTGCCGGGTCGGGGAGGACTGGAGTGCACCGCGCCCCCAGCCCTACGAGATCCGCCTCGGCTTCACGCCGGGCTGGTTCCCCCTGACCGAGGCCCTGCAGACCAACAAGACCCAGCTGGCGGGTCCCTGTCCCCAGTGGACGGCGCGAGAGACCCGGGTGCTGGCAGAGTTGCACCGCTGGCAAGCGTCCGGCTTGCTGACCTGACAAGGCCGCTTGCCCCATAAAAAAACCGCCTGTCGGCGGTTTTTTTATGGCTGTCCCCGGCGTCAGGGGAGACAGACCGGGCAGAAGGCGTAGGTGCCCTGGGGATCGTTGAAGCGGGTCAGCGGGTCCAGACCGCGGTTCATCTCCAGCAGCGCCTTGCCAAGCCCGGCGGGCAGCCAGCTTTGCAGGTGCGGGGCCAGCGCCTGGGCGCTGCTGTCAAACAGCTCGCGCAGGAACTTGTCCCTGGCCGACTCTTCCGGTGCGATGGGGGTGACCTGCCAACTTTTGAGGTTGGCGAGATCGGCGGCCGCCTTGAGGGCGTCATCCAGATTGCCGAACTCGTCCACCAGCCCCAGTGCCTTGGCATCCTGCCCGGTCCAGACCCGGCCTTCGGCGGCTTTTTCCGCCTCTTCCGGGCTAAGGCCCCGGCCCTTGCCCACCAGGCCGACAAAGCGCTGATAGGTGTCTTCCACGCTCAGTTGAATGGCTTCACCCACGTGATCCGGCAGGGCACGGGTCAGCCCGACCCCCACGAAGTCGGTGGTGCCGACGCCGTCGGTGTGTACCCCGTACTGGGAGAGCGCCTTGTCGATGGTGGCGAACATGCCGAACACCCCGATGGAGCCGGTGAGGGTGGTGGGGGAGGCGAAGATCTTGTCCGCATCGGCGGAGATCCAGTAGCCACCGGAGGCGGCGTAGCTGCCCATGGAGATGACCACCGGCTTGCCCGCCTGTTTCAGGGCCAGCAATTCGGCGCGGATCTGCTCGGCGGCGAAGGCGCTGCCGCCCGGGCTGTCCACTCGCAGCACAACGGCTTTCACCTGATCGTCACGGCGGGCCTCGGCCAGCAGATCGGCAAGGCTGTCGCCGCCGATGGTGCCGGCAGGCTGGACGCCATCCATGATGGCGCCGCTGGCAGTGATGAGGCCTACCTCATCCTTGCCGCTCTGGGGGTACTGTTCCGGGATGGCGGCCAGATACTCTTTCAGGCCCACGCCCTTCCAGCCGTGATCATCGGCCTCGCCCACTTCCTTGATCACCGCCTGGGTCATTTCGTCGCGGGTGGCGAGCTGATCCACCAGACCGTTGTCGAGGGCGTAACTGGCCGCATTGCCGCCGGCCTTGCGCAGCAGTTCGAGGAAGTGATCCTTGTTCGGTGCGACGGCATCCGGCTCGATCTCCCGCTGCTCCGCCACGTCGGCCACATAGGATTGCCATAGCTGATCCAGCCAGCGCTGGTTCGCCTCCTTGCTCTCGGGGGACATCTCGTCCCGGGTGTAGGGCTCGACGAAGGACTTGTAGGTGCCGACCTTGAAGACGTGCGGGGTGATATTGAGCTTCTCCAGCGCCGACTTGAAATAGGTCTGGTAGACACCCAGCCCCTCGATCAGCACGGCACCACTCTGGTTGAGCAGCACGTGGTCGGCGTGGGCGGCGAGCAGATAGGCCCCCTGGCTGTAGTAGTCCGCCATGGCGATGACCGGCTTGCCGCTCTCCTTGAAGGCGTCGATGGCGGCCGTCACCTCCTGCAGTTTGGAGAGGCTGGCCCCTTGCAGACCCTGGGGTTTGATCACCAGCGCCTTGATGCGATCGTCATTCCCCGCGCTCTTGATGGCCCACAGCAGATCGGAGAGGACGATTTCGCTTGGCTGCTCGTCCCCCTTGTCCATCTGCCTGAGCAGTTGCACCGTGGGATCGGTCTGGGTGCGCTGTTCTACCAGCACACCGGAGAGATTGAGGGTGAGCGCCCCCTCGATGGGGGTGCTTGGGGTCTCGCTCTGGCTGACGCTGAAGACAATGACCAGCACGACGAGAAGAAACAGCAGGTTGACCAGCATCAAGCGGGTAAAGTTGAGCAGGCGCCAGAGGCTGCGAAAGAGCCATCCCAGACCTTTGAAAATAGACATAGCTGCGTTGTCGCCCTGTTAATGGGTTGAGAGCAGCCATTATTAACCAGTTGCGCAGCCAATTGCCATTTCCCCTTGAGTCGACTGCCTCCCCGCCACTTCGGAACACGGCTGTTCGCTGAAAAAATGTCCAAACATTTGTTTGAAAAAGAGTTTTCGATTCTTTACTCTAGCTCCAGTTTGATAACAAAAAATTAACTGAAAGGCCCGATGAGCCGGCCCCACCTCCACCCACCGCTTCTTTTTACTGCCCGTCACCCGAGGCAGCCAGGAAGGCTGGAGCATGACCCCGTGCACATCGACCTCGACAAGGAGTGCATCATGAGCCGTTATCCCACGCTGCTGACCCCCCTCGATCTGGGTTTTACCCAGTTGCGCAACCGCGTACTGATGGGGTCCATGCACACCGGCCTCGAGGAGGAAAAGGGGGGCTTTGACAAGCTGGCCGCCTTCTATGGTGAGCGGGCCCGTGGCGGGGTCGGTCTCATCGTGACCGGCGGTATCGCCCCCAATTTGCGGGGGCGGCTGGTGCCCCACGGCTCCCAGCTGAGCTTTCCCTGGCAGGTAGCCAAACACCGCAAGGTGACCGAGGCAGTGCACCGGGAAGGGGGCAAGATAGCGCTGCAGATCCTTCATGCGGGCCGCTACGCCTACCATCCGTTCAGCCTGGCGCCGAGCGCCCTCAAGGCTCCCATCTCCCCGTTCAAGCCGCGGGCCATGAGCGAGCGGCAGATCCGCGGCACCATTCGCGACTTCGCCGCCACTGCGGCGTTGGCCAAGGCGGCCGGTTATGACGGGGTCGAGGTGATGGGCTCTGAAGGCTATCTCATCAACCAGTTCATTTGCGAACGCACCAACAAGCGCACCGATGGCTGGGGCGGCAGCAGCGAAAACCGCATGCGCTTCCCGGTGGAGATTGTCCGCGCCATCCGTGAGCGGGTGGGCACGGATTTCATCATCATCTTCCGCCTCTCCATGCTGGATCTGGTGGAGCAGGGCTCCTCCCTTGAGGAAGTGATCGCACTTGGCCGGGCACTGGAGCAGGTGGGGGTGACCCTCATCAACACCGGTATCGGCTGGCACGAGGCGCGCATTCCCACCATCGCCACCAGCGTGCCGCGCGGTGCCTTCAGCTGGGTGACCGCCGAGCTGAAAAAGCACCTCAAGGTGCCCCTCATCACCACCAACCGCATCAACACCCCCGAGGTGGCGGAGCGCATCCTGGCGGGCGGCGAAGCGGACATGGTCTCCATGGCGCGCCCCTTCCTGGCAGACCCCGAATTCGTCATCAAGGCGGCTGAAGACAGGGCGGACGAGATCAACACCTGCATCGCCTGCAACCAGGCCTGCCTCGACCACGTGTTCAAGCAAAAGCGTGCCTCCTGCCTGGTCAATCCCCGCGCCTGCTTTGAGACCGAGTTGACGTTTGGCCGGGTGCCCCAGCCCAAGAAGCTGGCGGTGGTGGGGGCGGGTCCTGCCGGGCTGGCGTTTGCCTGCTACGCCGCCGAGCGGGGCCATCAGGTAAGCCTGTTCGATCAGGCGAGCGAAATCGGCGGCCAGTTCAACTTTGCCAAGCAGATCCCGGGCAAGGAGGAGTTCCACGAGACCCTGCGCTACTTCGCCAAACGGCTTGAGAAGTGCGGCGTCGAGCTCTATCTGGGCCAGCGCCAGAGTGCCGAGAGCCTGCTGGGCGGCGGTTTTGACGAGGTGATCCTCGCCACCGGCATCCGCCCGCGCACCCCCAATATCCCGGGTATCGAGCATGCCAAGGTGTTGAGCTACCTCGATGTATTGCGTGATCACAAGCCGGTGGGCGAGAAGGTGGCGGTGATCGGCGCCGGCGGTATCGGCTTCGATGTGGCCGAATACCTGGTGGAGAAGAGAGGATCGCCGGATGCTGAAAGCTATCGCGATCACTGGCTCAAGGAGTGGGGTATCGACAAGCAACTGGGTGAGCGCGGCGGCCTGACTACCCCCGAAATCGATGCCCCCGAGCGCCAGATCTGGTTGCTCCAGCGCAAGGAGAGCAAGGTGGGCGACGGCCTTGGCAAGACCACCGGCTGGATCCATCGCACCGTGCTCAAGAATCGCAAGGTGCAGATGCTCTCCGGCGTCCAGTACCTGCGTATCGACGATGCCGGGCTTCACATCCAGGTGGGCGACCAACAGCAGTGCCTGCCGGTGGATCAGGTGATCATCTGTGCCGGACAGGAACCCCTCAAGGAGTTGCAGGCTGGTCTGCAGGCCGCTGGCAAGCCGGTGCACATCATCGGCGGTGCCGACGTGGTCGCCGAGCTGGATGCCAAACGCGCCATCCGGCAAGGGGCGGAGCTGGCTGCCGTCATCTAGCCTCCCGACCCTTTCGTATCCTGACAAACCCCTGAACCCCAGGGGTTTTCTTCATCCGGTGCTGTGCTAAGGTAGCGCCATCATCGCCTTTGACAAGGAACTGCCCCATGGATGCCCTCCATCTGTTACTCAACCGCCACTCCTGTGGTCGTCTGGCCGAGCCTGCCCCGAGTGGCGAAGTGCTCGACAATATCCTCAAGGCCGGGCTGCGGGCGCCGGATCACGGCACTCTGACCCCCTGGCAGTTCATCCTGTTTGAAGGGGAGGGGCGTGAGCGCCTGGGGACATTGCTGGCCGATGCCGCCCATGCCCGTGGCGAGGATGCGGACAGTGTCGAGAAGTGCCGCGCCGCGCCACTGCGTGCTCCCCTGGTGATCGCGGTGGCGACCCGTTATCAGGCGCACCCCAAGGTACCGAAACTGGAGCAGGAGCTCTCTGCCGGTTGCGCCCTGATGGCGATGCAGATGGCGGCCCAGGCCCAGGGCTTCAACGGCATCTGGCGCTCCGGCTGGTTCATCTTCGACGAGCAGATCCATGGTGTACTGGGGCTGGCACCGGAGGATCAACTGGTGGGCTTCCTCTACCTTGGTACCCCCATGCTGGAGGCCCGCAAGCTGCGCGAGTTGCCCATCCAGGACTTCGTGCGCAGCTTCTGAAGTTCAGAACGCCAAAAGCCCTGATTATTCAGGGCTTTTTTGTTTTCTGACAAAGCCGTCAGGCTGTACTGATAAATGCGTACTTGCCAAGAGGGTAGAAGGGGGTTGGCCGGACATTTTTTGAATTGTGAGAGATTCTTCTCACTCCTGGTTTATTACGCTATGTAAAACGTTTGCGCCACGTTATTATCCCACTGCCAGTTTAGAAGGTGACCCCTTCTAATTTTCTGCGATGAGAGTCGCAATTCCGTAGCACCTTTTTAGAGCCCAACGTCTTGATGACATTGGGCTTCATTTTTTGTAGGGCTGGCACGTCAGTGTTCTTTCTCCTCCGCCTCTTCTCTACCTCACCCTGTCTCTTTGTGGCGATCTTTTGCACAGCCATTGATGTGGCCTCGATTGGAATCAGGATCAGGGTCAAATATCCTGCATTTGCAGGTGAAATCCGGCCCGGGATCCGCCAGCATCGGCAGAGACAAGAGAGCCAGAGGCTTCCCTTTGACGTCGACTGTCCGCACCTTTGCCATCCGGAGGCCATATGTGGTTCAACCGCAAGCTTGAAAAAGAGAATCAACAGCTCAGGGAGGCGATGCTTCTCAAAGAGCAGCAGCACCAGAGCGAGCTGGCCGAATTGCGCGCCACCATCGGTGAATACGAGCACATGCAGCGCACCAGCCGGGAGCGTGGCGATCTCTTCAATCAGGTGATCTCCTGCCAGAACCAGGGAGGTGAGATGCTGCAGAGCGTGCGGGAAGCGCTGGCTGGCAGTGCCGAGCACCTGATGGCGGAAAAGGGCGCGCTCTGCGAGCTGGATCAGCTCTTTGCCCAGACCCGGGGCGCCATCACCCGTCTCTCCGATCGCGCCCATGCCATCACGGATGAGGCGGCTCGCAGCCTCGCAGCCGTCCATCAGCTCGATGCCAGCACATCCGCCATCAACCAGTTCGTGACCGCCATCCAGGGCATTTCGGATCAGACCAACCTGCTGGCACTCAATGCGGCCATCGAGGCGGCCAGGGCCGGTGAAGCTGGTCGAGGATTCGCCGTGGTCGCCGATGAGGTGCGTCAGCTGGCGAGCAAGGCTCATGAAGCCAGCAGCCAGATCGAGGTGCTGGTCAGACAGATAGTGGCCCAGGCGCAGGAGATCAAGTCCATCATCGATGACAACCAGGCCAGTGCCGCCGAGGTGGCGACCTCCTCCTCCCAGATCGATGTGGTGGTGACCCAGGTGCTGGCACAATCAGGCCGGATGCAGCAGGTGATCCACAGTGCGGCCTCCACCTCCTTCCTCAATACCACCAAGCTGGATCACGCCGTCTGGAAGAACACCATCTATCGGCTCATCGATCAGCAGCATTTTCACGAGCCGGTGAGCGACCACGCTCAGTGCAGGCTGGGTAAATGGTATTTCGAGGGGCAGGGCGCAGAGCTCTTCGCCCACAAGCCGGGCTTTCGTGAACTGGACGGGCCCCACAAGCGGGTCCACGAGAGCGGCAAGGCCGCCCTGCACGCGCGCGAGCAGGGGGATATCAAAAGCATGGTCGAGCAGCTCAAGACCATGGAAAACGCCAGCATGCAGGTGGTGCACTGCATCGACCGCTTGCTGGAAAGCGCCTGAGCGAGCCTCGGGCCTTCCGCTCAACCTTTGACTGGCAGCAGCCGTGCCGGGTTGCCTGCCACCCTGGCACCGGCCGGTACATCTCTGGTCACGACCGAGCCCGCACCCACGACGGCTTCCCGCCCTATGGTGACGCCGGGCAGCAGGATGGCGCCGCCGCCTATCCAGACCCTGTCTTCGATGGTGACCGGCAGTGCCGTCTCAACCCCCTGAATGCGCTCATCGGCGTCCAGCGCATGGGCGGCGGTGTAGATCTGCACGTTCGGCCCTATCATCACCTCGGCGCCGATGCGAATGGGGGCATTGTCCAGCAGGGTGGCCCCCATGTTGATGTAGCTGCCCTTGCCAAGGTGGATGTGGCTGCCATAGGTGCAGTAGAGGGGCGGGCAGATGAAGGCACCCTGTGCCAGGTCGCCGACGATCTGCTGCAGCAGCGCCAGCTGTTCATCCTCCTCGTCGCTGCGATTGAAGCGGCGGTACAGGCGGGCCGTCTCCCGGCGCAATAGATCCAGCTCTGGTGCCATGCAGTTGTAGGGCTGGCTGGCGATCATCTTCTCGTATTCGGTCATGACTGGGCCTCGATGGGGTGGAGGAAGAGAGGATAAGCCATCGGGGGGCAGAGAAGCGTGAGGCTCTCCCCAGAGTGGGCAGAAGGAGAACGGCGTCCGGAAACGACAAGGGCACCCTGCTGGGGTGCCCTTGTCGTTCAGCGACCTAAGTGTTGCCGCCGTGGCTTGTTGTTTATCAGCCGAGTTTGCGGCCGATGGGTTGGCAACTGCCGTGGCTTGTTGTTTATCAGCCGAGTGTGCGGCCGATGGGTTGGCAACTGCCGTGGCTTGTTGCTTATCAGCCGAGTGTGCGGCTGATGGGTTGGCAACTGCCGTGGCTTGTTGCTTATCAGCCGAGTGTGCGGCCGATGGGTTGGCAACTGCCGTGGCTTGTTGTTTATCAGCCGAGTGTGCGGCTGATGGGTTGGCAACTGCCGTGGCTTGTTGTTTATCAGCCGAGTGTGCGGCTGATGGGTTGGCAACTGCCGTGGCTTGTTGTTTATCAGCCCAGTTTGCGGCCGGAGAGGCGGCACCACTCTTCCTTCACCGCAGTCGGGTCCATTTCGAACCACTGGCCATAGATGGTCTCCAGCTCTGGCGCCTGGCTTTCCAGCACGCCGGAGAGGGCCATCAGGCTGCCCGCCTTGCCGTGACCGGCGATAAGCGGCGCCAGCTCCCGCAGCGGGCCGGCCAGGATGTTGGCGACCACCACGTCCGCTTCGACGTCTTGCGGCTGATCCGCCGGCAGGTAGAGTTCAATCTGGTCGGCTACGCCATTTCGCTCGGCGTTGTCACGGCTGGCCTGGATGGCCTGCGGATCGATATCGATGCCGATGACCCGGGCGGCCCCCAGTTTCAGGGCGGCGATGCCGAGGATGCCGGAGCCGCAACCAAAGTCCACCACGGTTTTGCCGGCCAGATCCAGCCCGTCCAGCCACTGCAGGCAGAGTGCCGTGGTGGGGTGGGTACCGGTGCCGAAGGCCAGGCCCGGGTCCAGCATGACGTTGACCGCATCGGGGTTCGGCACGTCGCGCCAGCTCGGGCAGATCCAGAGCCGCTCGCCGAACTGCATGGGGTGGAAGTGATCCATCCACTCGCGCACCCAGTCCTTGTCTTCCAGCTGTTCGACCTTGTAGCCCACGTCTTCGCCGAAGATCTGCTGGAAGAAGGCGATGGTGGGAGCCGGATCGGTTTCGGCATCGAACAGCCCCATCACTTCGGTCTCGCCCCAGAGTGGGGTTTCACCGGGCATGGGCTCATAGACGGGCACATCCTTGGCATCCATAAAGGTCACCGCCTGGGCCCCACGCCCCAGCAGCATGTTGCTCACCTTGTCTGCGGTCTTGGCAGTGGCGTTGATTCGAATTTGTATCCAGGGCATGGCGTCGGCTCTTCATAAATGTGAAACCGCGGGATTCTATCATCATGGGCCCGTGCTGTCGTGGTTTGACCATGGCCTCATGGGGAAGGGAGGTAACTCTGCCAAGTTGGCACGGTTAATGTATTCCTTCATGGGTGACGGGAAGCAACTTGTTCCCGCTGAATGCTTTGCTCTATGAAGTTCCGTCATCTTTTTTCAGCCACCTTCGGGTGGCTTTTTTTATGCCGGTGCGCTGAAAAGCGGTTAATTGGGAGGGAAAAGCAGAGATTGGCACGCTATCTGCAAAGTTACAAATGTCCTGCATAAGGATATGTGTGTGATTGTTACCCCAACGTTCAGGTTTTTAGGGCCATCCCGACGGGATGGCCTCTTTTTTTATGGTTTTTTCGGGGGAGATGCCCCGTCAGGGACAAAGGTTACCTGCGGGGCTGTGCACTCTTGGGGCTTGTCACTGGTGATTTCACCCCATGATGGTGCATTTATTTACCTACAAGGGAATAGTCAGGACGACGATACCCGCTCTGGCGGCGCCTCAGCGATGGAAACCGCTCATGTCGATCACCAGCTTGCCCACCATGCGACCCGCTTCCAGCTCGGCATGAGCCCGGGCCAGGGTGAGGGGTGTCAGTTCGGGCACCACCTTGCTGAGGGTGGTCTTGAGCACCCCTTCATCGATCAGGGCCGCGACCCGGCCGAGCAGGTTGTGCTGCTCTATCATGTCCGGGGTCTGGAACAGGGAGCGGGTAAACATGAACTCCTGGCTGAAGGTGACGCTCTTTGGTTTGAGCAGACCCAGATCCCAGGGTTCACTGGACTCGGCGATGGTGCAGATGTGACCAAACGGACGGATGAGGCTGGCCATGGTGTTCCAGTGCTGCTCGGTGGCGTTGGTGCAGAAGATGGCATCCACCTCGCTGATGCCGAGCGCCTTGAGCTCCGCCTGCAGATGGTGATGGCTCACCACCTGGTGGGCCCCCATGTCCAGGCACCATTCCCGGGTTTCGGGGCGCGATGCGGTGGCGATCACCTCCATGCCGGTAAGCTGGCGGGCCAGCTGGATGGCGATGGAACCGACTCCGCCGGCACCCCCGATGATCAGCAGTCGCCCGGTGCTTTCGCGGGTAAGGCTCATGCGCTCGAACAGGGTTTCCCAGGCGGTGATGGCGGTGAGCGGCAGGGCGGCGGCTTCCAGATCGGTCAGGGTGACTGGGGCGATGGCGGCGATGCGCTCGTCCACCAGTTGCAAGGCGCTGTTGCTGCCCGGGCGGCTGATGTCGCCGGCATACCAGACCCTGTCACCGGCCTTGAACAGGGTGACGTCGCTACCGACGGCGATCACCTCGCCCACGGCGTCCCAGCCCAGCACGCGGGGGCTGCTTTCGACCTTGTCCTTGGGGGCGCGTACCTTGGTGTCGACCGGATTGATGGAGGTGGCGTTGACCCGTACCAGCAGATCCCGCGGGCCCGGTGTCGGATCGGGCAGATCGCTCTCGATGAAGCAGTGGGGGTGGTTGCTTGGCAGATAGTGAGTCAGGGCGATGGCTTTCATGGCTTTTCCTTTCAAATAGCAGTGTTCGGGATTGCCACTCACTCTAGTCTGGATAATTATCAAGATTAAGATGGGTAATTGGTAAAGACTGTTTGAATATATGAACAATGTCGAACTGGAGTTGATGGGGCTGTTCGCCACCGTGGTAGAGCAGGGGAGCTTCACCGGGGCGGCCGAGGTGCTCGGCATGCCCAAGTCCTCGGTGAGCCAGAAGATCTCGCGCCTCGAATCCCGGCTCGGGGTGAGGTTGCTGCAACGCACCACCCGCAGGCTCAGCCTGACGCCCCAGGGGGAGGTCTATGTGACCCATTGTCAGGAGCTGCTGGCACTGGCGCGCAGTGCCAACCTGGCGATGGCGCGGTTGCGCGCGGCTCCTGGAGGGCGGGTGCGGATCACTGCTCCCGAAGCCACGGGAACCTTGCTGCTTGGCCGGATACTGGCCGAATTTCGCGCCCTCTACCCCGAGGTGGTGCTGGAGCTGACCCTTTGCGATGAACAGCTTGATCTGGTGGGGGAAGGTTACGATCTGGCGCTGCGGGCGGCGCCGCTGAAAGATTCCAGCCTCATCTGCCGGCGCATCGGCCAGGTGGCGCGCCATCTGGTGGCATCTCCCGGTTACCTGGCGGCCAACGGGACGCCGCTCCAGCTCTCAGAGCTGGCCGGACACGCCTGCCTGGTACATGGCTCCTTGCCGGTGTGGCCATTGCAGGAGGGGGGCTGGCGCCCTCGCGGGGCCTGCCAGAGCAACAGCCTGCTGGCGCTGCGGGAGCTGGCACTCCATGACGGGGGGATTGCCCTGCTGCCGGCCCATGTCTGCGGCGACGATCTGGCGGCGGGGCGACTGCTCAAGGTGCTGCCGGATCTCCTGGTTCCGGTGAACCCCTTCTATCTCATCTACCCGAGCCGGGAACACCTGGCCCCCGCCCTTCGCAGCCTGATGGACTTCGTGGCCGAACGTCTTCCCTTCGCCTGATCACTGGTGCTGGCCAAGGGGAGCCTGAGCCGGTTCGAGACCGAGCGGGACCGACTGGCGTTCCGCCAGCATGCGGATCTGCCCTTCGATGAGGCCGGCATGGGGGCCGAGCACCAGCACCAGCTGATGTTCGTTGAGCACGACCCAGGAGAGGCAGCCCAGTCTGGCCAGGCAGGATTGATCCACCAGGGCCATGTCGCGAACCCGCAGGCTGAGGCGGGTCAGGCAGACGCTCATGGCCTGCAAGTTGTCCATGCCCCCCAGCATCTTGAGGTACTGGATAGCCAGCATCTGGGGATCGGTGGGGGCCACGGTCGCGAGCCGGGAGAGATCCTCGGCGATGGGCTTGCCCGGCAGACTGAGGGGGGCGTGTTCCAGCAGCCGGGAGAAGAGCAGGGCATAGACGACGAAGAAGAGGATGCCCAAGGGGATGAGCCAGAAGCTGTGCAGACCGGCGTGGTAGCTCAGCACCAGATCCAGCAATCCGGCGGAAAAGTAGCTGCCCACCTGGATGTCGAGCCCGCTGCAGATGGCCAGCGACAGCCCGGTCAGCAGGGCATGGGCCAGAAACAGCCAGGGTGCGGTGAAGGCAAACAGGAACTCGATGGGCTCCGTGATGCCCACCAGTGCCGAGGTGAGCGCCAGGGTGAGCAGCAACCCTCCCTGGGGCAGTTGCTGCATCCGCTGGCGATGGATCCAGATGGCAAAACAGGCACCGGGCAGGCCGAACATGATGACCGGATAGAGCCCGGCCACATAGCCTTCATGAAGCGGCTGGGCGGTCGAGAGGGCTTGCAGATTGCTCTCCCCGAGCCCGATGAGGCTGCCCAGCACCTGGTGCAGGCCGAGGGGGATCAGCAGTCGGTTCAGCACGCCGTAGCAGAAGGCGCCAAAGGGCGTGGTGAGCAGATCGGAGGCGAGCAGGGTGAGCCCCTGTTCCAGCAGCGGCCAGAGGATGGAGAGGGGGAGCACCAGCAGCAGGCAGGCCAGCGCCGAGAGCAACATGCCCGGCAGATCTTCCTGCAGGGGGCGCAACCAGCCCGGCAGCCGCAGAGTGCGGGCCCGGGAGCAGACCATGGCGGTGACGAGCCCGGCCAGCAGGCCGCAGATCATGTCCGCATGCAGCCCGGGCACCAGGGTGCCCAGCGCCGAGCTCAGCAGCAGGAAGTTGACCGCACCGGCGAGCGCCTGGGCTCCTTGCCCCTGGCGACTCAACCCGAAGGCGATGGCCACCGCATAGATGAGCGGCATCTGGCTGAAGAGGGCGCGACCGGCGAGGGAGAGCACGGCGAGATCCAGCACGTCCGGTTGGCCGAGCCGGTGGAGCAGGGCGGCCAGGGGCAGGATGGAGACGGGCAGCAACAGGGCATAGCCGAGGCGCTGCAGGGACTGGGTCAGGATCTTTCTGGCGTTCTGGACTGGCATGGGGGCACGGTATTTGTGACGTGGCGCACATTTTACCCGTGAGCCCCCATTTGGGAATAGGCGAGCCTTCCTTTATTGATCCTTTTCTTAATTTTGATCAAACAATCGACGGACACGCTGATCCGGGGCAGGAGTGAGCAGGCTGACCAGGACAAAGGCCGCCAGGCCAAGGGCCAGGCTCGGGACGATGGCGTGCAGACCGGCCAGCTTGATCCCCCACTGGCTCAAGGTGCCGTAACAGAGGATGCCGCAGACCATGCTGGCCAGGGCTCCCGGGCCGTTGGCCCTGGACCAGTAGAGGCCGAGCACCAGGGGCCAGAGGAAGACCGCCTGCAGGCCGCCGAAGGCGAGCAGGTTGAGCCAGATGATCATCTCGGGGGGCTGGAGCGCCGCCAGCAGTACCAGGGTACCCAGGATCAGGGTGCAGAGCAGGGAGAGGCGCGGCACCCGGACCTCCGGCTTCTCCTGCCTGGGGTTGAGGTAATTGAAGTAGAGATCTTTCACCAGGGTGGCGGAGGCCTGGATCAGCTGGGAGTCGATGGTGGACATGATGGCCGCCATGGGGGCGGCCAGGAAGACCCCGGCCAGCCAGGGGGGGAGCACCTCCATCATCAGGGAGGGCATGATCTTGTCCGGGCTGTCCATGCCGGGCAGGATGGCGCGGCCCAGCGCCCCGGCCAGGTGCATGCCGAACATCAGCAGGGCGCAGACGATGGTGCCGATGAGGATGCCCCGGTGCAGCGCCTTGCTGTCCCGGTAGCCAAAGCAGCGCAGCGCCGAGTGGGGCAAGCCCACCACCCCGATGCAGACCAGCACCCAGAAGCTCAGCATGAAGGGCTGGGTCAGCATGTCGCCGGCCCCCTGGGGGCTCACCAGCTTGGGATCTATCTCCTTGAGCTGGTGGACAAGATTCGGCAACCCGTCACCGGCGATGAGGATGCCCGCCAGCAGGGCGCCAGTGCCGATGAGCATGACGATGCCCTGCAGGGCATCCGTCATCACCACGGCGCGAAAGCCGCCGATCACCGTGTAGAGCAGCACGCAACTGGCAAACAGAAAGAGTCCCTGCTGATAGCTGAGGCCGGTCGCCGTTTCCAGCAGGCGGGCGCCGCCGATGAACTGCACCACCATGGTGGCGATGAAGGCAAGGATGATGGTGACCGAGCCCAGCACGACCACCGCCCTGCTCTGGTAGCGGGCCCACAGCATGTCGTTGATGGTCACCGCGTTGACCCGGCGGGCGATGATGGCGAACTTCTTGCCAAGCACCCCCAGGGTGAGCCAGACAGTGGGCAGCTGGATCATCGCCAGCAACACCCAGCCGAGGCCGACCTTGTAGGCGGCTCCCGGCCCGCCGATGAAGGACGATGCAGAGGTATAAGTGGCCACCAGGGTCATGGCCAGCACCAGGCCCCCCATGCTGCGGTTGCCGATGAAGTACTCCTGCATGAAGTTGCCGCCGGTCCGGTGGCGACTGGCCCAGAAACCGACCCCCAGTACCAGCACAAGATAGATGCAGAGCGGCAGCATCAGCTCAAGATTCATGGGGTGGTACCTCGCTATCCAGGGGAATATCGACGAACAGGCGATCCACCATGAGGGCGCAGAGGCCGATGAACAGCAGGGGCATCAGGATGCAACTGAGCAGGAACCAGAGGGGCAGGTCCCACAGCTCGAGATCCTCGGGGATGAAATAAGCCGAGCCATACCAGGCGACAAAGTAGAGCAGGGTCAGCAGCAGGCAGAAGGCTGCTTCCCGACGGGCGAGTGCGAAACGGTTCACTGTGGCCTCCGACGAGTGAGCGGGGCGCAAGAATAACAAAAAAGGGCCATGTCGCCATGGCCCTTTTTTACGTTGGCGATCCGGGTGGATCGCGCAATTTCCCGATGAAAGGGGTCTTTGCAGACCCGACTTCTTGTGCAGGTGGTGGCTGTTCTGTGCTGCCACCGTGCTCAATGGGTCGGGCCTCAAGCCATTACAGACCCAACTTCTTGTGCAGGTGGAGGCTGTTCTGTGCTGCCACCGTGCTCAATGGGTCGGGCCTCAAGCCATTACAGACCCAACTTCTTGTGCAGGTAGTGGATGTTAGTGCCACCGTGCTGGAAGTTTTCGTCCTTCATGATCTCTTTTTGCAGGGCGATGTTGGTCTTGATCCCTTCCACCACCAGCTCGTCGAGGGAGTGACGCATGCGGGCGATGGCCACGTCGCGGTTCTCCCCGTAGCAGATCAGCTTGCCGATCATGGAGTCGTAGTAGGGGGGGACCTTGTAACCCGCATAGATGTGGGATTCCCAGCGCACGCCCAGGCCGCCCGGCGCGTGGAAGCGCTGGATGAGACCGGGAGAGGGCAGGAAGGTGGCCGGATCTTCGGCATTGATCCGGCACTCGATGGCGTGGCCACGGATGCGGATGTCCTGCTGGGTGATCGACAGGGGCTGACCGGCGGCAATGCGCAGCTGCTCCTTGATGAGGTCGACGCCGGTGACCATCTCGGTGACCGGATGCTCCACCTGGATACGTGTGTTCATCTCGATGAAATAGAACTCGCCGTTCTCGTACAGGAACTCGAAGGTACCTGCACCGCGGTAGCCGATCTCGAGACAGGCGCGCACACAGCGCTCACCGATGAACTTGCGCATCTCGTCGGTGATGCCGGGGGCCGGCGCCTCTTCCACGACCTTCTGGTGACGGCGCTGCATGGAGCAGTCCCGCTCACCCAGATAGAGGGCGGTACCCTGACCGTCAGCCAGCACCTGGATCTCGATGTGGCGCGGGTTCTCCAGGTACTTCTCCATGTAGACCATGTCGTTCTTGAAGAACTGGCCCGCTTCGGATTTGGTCAGCGCGATGGCGGAGGCCAGTTCGGCCTCGTTGCGCACCACGCGCATGCCGCGACCACCACCGCCACCGGCGGCCTTGATGATCACCGGATACCCGATCCGCTTGGCGATGGCGGCGTTGCGCTTGGCATCGTTGTCCACCGGGCCGTCGGAGCCGGGTACGCAGGGCACGCCCGCCTTCTTCATCGCCTCGATGGCGGAGACCTTGTCACCCATCAGGCGAATGGTCTCGGCGCGCGGACCGATGAAGATGAAGCCGGATTTCTCCACCACTTCGGCGAAGTCGGCATTCTCGGAGAGGAAGCCGTAGCCCGGGTGGATGGCGACGGCACCGGTCACCTCGGCGGCGGCGATGATGGCCGGCACATTGAGGTAGGACTCACCGCTGGCAGGTTTGCCGATGCAGATGGTTTCGTCCGCCAGGAGCACATGCTTGAGCTCCCGATCGGCAGTGGAGTGAACGGCCACTGTCTTGATCCCGAGCTCTTTGCAGGCGCGCAGGATCCGCAGGGCAATTTCACCGCGGTTGGCGATGACTACTTTGTCCAACATGGGTGGCATTTTCCCTTATTCGATGATGAACAGCGGCTCGTCAAACTCGACGGCCTGACCATTTTCAACCAGGATCGCTTTGATCACGCCGGCCTTGTCAGACTCGATTTGGTTCATCATTTTCATGGCTTCGACGATGCACAGGGTGTCGCCGACATTGACGTGCTGACCGACTTCCACGAACGGCTTGGCTTCCGGGCTGGAGGAGCGGTAGAAGGAGCCCACCATGGGGGAGCGCATCAGATGACCGCTCGGGGCGGCATCGGCAGCAGGCGCAGCGGCTGCTGCCGGAGCAGCGGCAACCGGTGCGGCAACCTGAGCTGCGGCCTGGGGCATGATCATCTGCGGGGCAACGCTAACCTGGCCGGAGAAATTACGGCTGATGCGAACGGACTCTTCCCCTTCGGAGATTTCCAGCTCGGCGATGCCGGACTCTTCAACCAGTTCAATCAGCTTCTTGATTTTGCGGATATCCATTAGCATTCTCTTTCTTCTTTATCTGATCAGTGATTATCAAGCCGCGCGCAACTGATGCACGGCCGCGGTTAAAGCGAATTGGTAACCATCGGCACCCAACCCGCAGATCACCCCCTTGGCGACATCAGACAGATAGGAGTGATGACGGAAGGGCTCCCTGGCATGAACGTTTGACAGGTGAACCTCGATAAAGGGGATGGCCACACCCAGCAGGGCATCGCGCAGGGCAACGCTGGTATGGGTGAAGGCGGCGGGATTGATGATGATGAAATCCACCTGGCCCATGGCCTGATGGATGCGGCCGATCAGCTCGTGCTCGGCATTGGATTGCAGATGTTCCAGGGTGACACCGAGTTCGCTGGCGCTGCGCGTCAGATCGGCGACGATCTCATCGAGCGTCTTGCTGCCGTAGATTCCCGGTTCCCGCTTGCCCAGCAGATTCAGATTGGGGCCGTTAAGCAGGAGGATTCGGTGATGTTGCGACATATTGAGTACATCCTCGATGATTATGCTGCTATCTATCAGCTATCTTTGGACTACCAAAAACCTAGCCAATTTTTGCACAAATCGGTGTGCCCTGACACACAGATTTCGCAATTATATTGATTTCGTGAAAATTAGCAGCATTTTACTGGTCTAATCTCTACATCTGGCTATTTATTGGCCTGGTTTGCCCGCAAGCCCTGCCTCATGTACAGGATCTTTAGCTACAACCAATTGAAATAGATAGAAAAAAGGCTTCGTTTGTGATCTGATTTAATCGCAAAAAAAAACCGACACGCCCGAAGCCATGACTATTATCAATGC